>JANFXS010000005.1 GCA_024460105.1 Anaerotignum faecicola | reverse complement strand
TCTTATATTAAAGTTCTCCCGCTTAGGATATCTCATTCTTCATAAGATTTCCACTAGCTTCTTTTTTATTTCCGTTGAATTACTTTCGCCCTCTCGGGCTTAGAATTAACTATGGGTTTAGTTTAATACGCTATTTATTTTTCAAAGTTCAACAGTGCGAGATTTATTATAGCAATACAACCTTTATTTGTCAACACCTTTTTTAAATTTTTTTCAAAAAAATTTTATTTCATTATTTTTTCAAAAACCTCGCCTATATTCCGGTGTATAATAAGGTCAGCCCTGCTGTCAAAACCGGTGGTTCCTTTATTAATCAATACAAGCCTGTTTCCGTTATAATAATTAATAAGTCCTGCCGCCGGGTATACTGCAAGCGATGTCCCTCCGACTATAAGCATATCCGCTTCAGATATAAATCTTATCGCCTTGCTGAGTGTATCGCTGTTCAAGCTTTCTTCATATAATACCACATCCGGGCGGACAATACCAGCACATTTTTTACACTTAGGCACATTTTCTCCGTTTATAACAAAATTTATGTCATATTCCGCACCACATTTCATGCAATAATTTCTATAAAGCGTGCCGTGTAGCTCCAAAACATTCTTGCTTCCCGCCTTTTGATGCAGGTTATCAATATTTTGGGTTATAACCGCTTTGAGTTTTCCTCTTTTTTCAAGCTCCGCAAGAGCGTAATGTGCCGAATTGGGCTTTGCATCCGGATAGAGAAGAAAATTTTTATAATAATCAAAAAATATTTCCGGCTCTTTCATAAAAAAAGTATGGCTAAGTATTGTTTCCGGCCTTACGCCGTATTCGCTAACCGTTTTGTAAATACCGGCCTCTCCCCTGAAATCAGGTATGCCGCTTTCTGTCGATACTCCGGCGCCTCCGAAAAAAACTATATTTCCGCTGTTTTCAATCCATTCCTTTAATTTTTCAATATTCATAGAAATCACCCTTTTAAAGTATACCACAAAATTACAGCATATGGATATTTCTTTTGCGTATTCCTAAATAAATTTTGAGAATACTTATTATTGAGGTGATTAATATGAAAAAGAAATTCCCAAGCGTTTACAACCTTGTCGACGAGGATGCAAACGCAAGAAAATTTTATAATTCCCTGCCTTCTTCCGTTAGAAACGCTATCGGCGACCGGGCTATGCACATCACCACATTTGAACAGCTGAAGCAAAACGCTGAAGAACTTCAAAGCAGGAAATAAACAATGGCGGGGGCAAAAAAGCCCCCTTTTATCTGTTTTGGAAACTTCCCATATACTCTTTCAGCTTGTCCATGTTCATCACAAGTCCGTTTTCACTGCATTTAGCCGTCTCAATAAGCCTGTTAACAGCAATTTCCAGCTCTTTGTCTTTGCGGTTTTTATTCGCGGCAAGAACTTTTAACCCATCCTTGATAACCTTATTCTCCTTCAAATCAAATTCAGCCCCGCTGTATGGGCAGTATACATCGAGCCCTAATTCTTCTTTAAGCGCGGACGAAAATTCCTCACAGGCCATATCGCTGCCGTGAACGACAAAAACCCTTTCAACTTTATTTCCGAAAAATTTTGCCCATGAAATAAGACCGTTTCTGTCGGCGTGGCCGCTGATGCCTGCAAAGCTTACTATCTCTGCATTTACTTTAATTTTTTCATTGAAAAGCTCAACTTTCTCCGCCCCGTCGGCCAAAATTCTCCCTAAACTGCCCGCCGCCTGATAACCGGTTAAAAGCACCGTACACTCAGTCCTCCATAAATTATGTTTGAGATGATGCCTTATACGCCCTCCTTCGCACATACCGGACGCCGAAATAATTATCTTAGAACCTTCAATATTATTTATAGCCCTTGATTCTTCGGCCGTTACGGCAAGTTTCAGTCCCGGAAAGCTTATGGGATCAACGCCTTCTTCCGCAAGCTTTGCCGCCTCTTTGTCAAAACAGCTGTAAACGCTTTCGTTAAATACTTTTATCGCCTCGGCCGCAAGCGGGCTGTCAATATATACTCTGAACCCTTCATGCCCTTTTACCGCGCTTTTATCTTTTATTTCCCTAATATAATAAAGGAGCTCCTGTGTACGTCCCACCGCAAAAGCCGGTATAATCAGATTTCCTCCCCTGTCGAATGTTTTTTGTATAACGCCCGCCAAGAAATCTGTTCCGCAGCGGTTTTTTTCATGCAGACGATCGCCGTAAGTTGATTCCATTATAATGTAATCTGCTTCTTTTATATATTCTGGGTCATTTATTATAGGACGTCCTTTATTTCCTATATCTCCGGAAAAAACTATTTTCTTTGATACTCCGTATTCTGAAATCCATATTTCAATTTCAGCCGAGCCCAGCATATGGCCTGCGTCCCTAAATCTTATTTCCACTCCTTCGCACACTTTAGCTTTTTTATTATAACTGCATGTTCTGAAAAGCTTTAAAGCTCCCTGCACATCTTCCGTAGTATAAATCGGTTCCGCTTTGCTTTCCCCTGCCCTAACCGCCTTCCTGTTCTTCCATTTTGTTTCAAAATCCTGAATTTGCGCGCTGTCTTTTAGCATTATTCCGCAAAGTTTAAAAGTTTCTTCCGTGCAGTATATTTCTCCCCTGAACCCGTTTTTATACAAAGACGGTATTAGCCCAGAATGGTCTATGTGGGCATGTGAAAGGAATATATAATCGATATTTTTTTCGCTAACTGGAATATTTTGATTTTCATATGTATCCCTTCCCTGCTCCATGCCGCAGTCCAAAAGTATACTTTTGCCACATGCCTCAATATAATGACAGCTCCCGGTAACCTCATGAGCCGCGCCTAAAAATGTCAGTTTCAAATAATCATCTCCCGTAAACTGCTGTGTTTTAAGATTTATTATCTGTTTTTTGCAGGAAATTATACTTTAACCGGGCATAAAACCGCACAAAATCTTACATATTATTTAAGACTGTGCCGAATACATTCCACATATTATTAATTTGTGATATTATAAAAATAAGAAATGGGGGTTTTTATGGATAAAAATGTCATTGGAAACATACCTGTATTTATAATTTTATTTTTTGCTTTCAGCGTTATAGGCTGGATATACGAAGTAATACTGGCCCTTTTATACGGCTGGGGATTTGTAAACCGAGGCTTTTTAATAGGGCCATATCTGCCTGTATATGGATTCGGAGCGCTTGTGCTGATAATAACCCTTAAACCAATTATGGAAAAAAATCTTCCCATATTCGGTATTAATGCCGCCCCGGCTGTTGTTTTTATACTTATTGTCATCATTACGTCAATAATCGAGTATATAACCGGCTGGGCTATGGAAGCAATATTTGATCTCCGTCTTTGGGATTACAGCAGTGACTGGATGAATTTAAACGGTTATATCTGTCCGCGTACAAGTATACGTTTCGGCATAGGCGGTATGTTTTTCCTATATGTACTTAAACCTTTTTTTATAAAAATAATAGGGAACATAGAACCGCGCATTGTACGCATGACATCATACATAATTGCCGCCGTTATGATTGCCGATTTTGTATTTGCTTTGATAAGAAACTAAAAAACAGGCTGAATATCGTCAGCCTGTTTTTTAGTTTCTTACTATACTGTTGTTTGCATATTTACCAATTAATTATCAGACTTCCGTCATCATTCAAAAAAGCCTCTATATGCCGTTTCTATAAATGCATACGACTCTTGCCGTCTGCGTTTTAGCTGCCGTTCATTCATTCCACATAAATACGAGCCGAATGAACGGCATTAAGATCCATAAAGCGGCAATGTCAAAATATTATAATCTCATATCATAGTTGTTGCATCCCGGCATGTTCTTTGTTATTATTAACTATATTTGTTTTAGTTTTATGTAAATTCACGCCCATCTTTACTTCAATCACACCATTTATTCTGACTTACTGATTTTCTGTTGTCAAAATGCTGCCGCATATTTATTACAGCAAATCTCATAGAATTAACAACACATTTTTAAAATATAACATACTGTTAGCCGGAAATTATCGCTTACTTTTCCTTTTTTATCATGTAGGACTGTAAACTCTTTTGACACCCATTCTTTTCATAAAATTGCTCTGCTGCCGGTTGAGAACCGAAATATAACATTGTAGGCGTATTGTCTTTTGCAAGTTGGAGAAGTTTGCTTCCAATCCCCTGTTTTTGATATTGGGGAAGAACAAGCAGCTCTGTAATTGTTCCAAAATAGTAACCGTCGGAAAGAACCCGCAGACACCCTACTAAATTTTCATTGTCATAGGCTGTTATATTCATTGTTTTAGATAACGCCCGCCTTGTTTGCTCCATATCATAATCGCCTTGCCATACTTGATTAACAAAAGAAATAAACATTGATACATCAAGGTCTTTATCGTCTACTTTATAGTCCATTATTGTTCCTCCGACATCCGATTTCTTGTTCCGCTTAATTCCACGATAAGTAAAAAGTTACTTAAAAGCCTTTAATCGAAAACATTTTAGTTGGGTTGTTCAAACTCGACGTGTTCTTTTTGATTATTAACTGTATTTATTTAAGTTTCATACAAATACACACCATTTTTTACTTCAATTACATCATTTATTCTGGCTTACTGATTTTTTGTTGCCAAAATGTTGCCACTCTGTTTAATCAAAATACGCTTACGCTGTTTGTTCTATACAGTATCTATATATCAACTCATCTAATTCTTCATCCTCCATAGGCCCTCCATTTTCAGCATAAAAATGCGGCAGTTTTTGATGATATTCTCTCAAAGCATCATTATCCTTTTTAGTATAAGAAACAGATTCGTCATATTGCCAATGTTCTCCCGAAAATCTTTTCGCCTTTACTATTTCTTTCTTTGGAATAGGTTTATCCCCATCCATATATCCGCCTTCTTCACGAACGCGTTCAAGTATAATTCTGTTAAAATACTGGCTTATACGAAACAAATATTTTTTTCTAACAATATGTTTTGGGACAACAAGCAGTTCTTTATTGTCGACACAATATGATGCTCTTTCTATTATTTTCCAACATAACTCATTCACATCCCATGTCCAAAACTGTAAAAATCTGTTGCTCTCCACACCATATTTCTCCATCTGTTTTAATGTAAAGTTATTTAACTGCTCATGAAGAATATTTGTAATCAAATCTGACAGACCCTCTTCTGCAAAATTGGGAATCAACAATGGGAGATCTTCCGCTTTTTTCATTGTAGAGATTGTTGGAAGAAGTTCTTCTAAAGGAGCAAATATTTCAAGCAACCCATTTACTGTGTTTCCTTTTCCATTGTCACCACGCCCAAAGCCAAAACGAGTTCCATTCTGCTCTCCACCATGTGACAACAATTCCCTCTTTCTGTCTATATCTTTCTCTCTATACGCTTTGTAAAACTCATCGAAAAATGATTGAATTCTCTTATTCGCTTCTTGACACCATTCGTCATCCGCTAATTCAATTAGCAACGGATCTATAAACAACAAATTGTCATCATTTACCGCTGCATCTACAAAATCATAATAGAGATGCCCCTTTACTCCTTTATTCCAATATTCTGATACATAATGCTTCTTCATAATTTACATCCTTTCTTCCCAATGAGATATTTGGGATTTTAGATTTCATTTTTGGGTATAAAAAATACACCCTGTTACATTTTTTTCTTGAAATCTGTCAAGGATGTGCTATACTATTCTTGCAGAGAAATGTGTATAGCACATTGACAGAGGCACATCAAAGCTATTGCAGTAGCTACTGATGTGCTTTTTGTTTATATTTGGTTCTTTTAATAATTCCCATCCACCTCCTTATTTTCTTCATTCTCAAGCGCATCCAATACAGAAATATATAAAATTCTATCCTCTGTATCAAACTTAGCAACATAACGAATTGCCGGATTAAATTTCAACCCAGTTAATGTTGACAGGTATTTCACAAAATCTTTGCACCCAATTCTCACCCATCCGTTCTTCATTCTGCTGTAAAATTTATATGATTTTACATTTTCAGTGCCGTCATATTGCTTTACGCCAATGGTCATTGTCTTTTCATCAAAGCCTACAACCACTTCTTCAGGATTTCCAAGCAGCGATATAGAAGGCAAATTAAATCCAAGTGCCAATTCACTAATTGTAATATATGGTGCACCAGCCGCAACACAATTCCAATCAAAATTAAATTTCACAAATCCACCTCCCTCGCACTCGATAATCTCTAACGATTTAAATTATATACCAACCGCATCACAATATCAACATGGTTATTGCAAGAGAAAAACACTAAATACTTTTTTATTTCACAATTAACATTCCATTAAAGCACAAATTCCAAACATCGCAAATCTTATAAAAAAGGAACTCACTCCTCTTTGGATGAGGATTGAAGTTCCTTTTCAACTAGCATTACAAACTAAAATCAAACACCTACTAATGAGCATTTTGTGTTATATATATCTTTTCATTTCCATTTGTTTTTGTATATCAATAATTTATCATCGAAATCAACTTAATATTTCTTCAACGATGTTTCTGTGGTGTGTTAGTATTACCAAGTTCTTTATCTCGGCCCCAAAAACTTATCCCCGTTCAAGTGTATCATGTGCTCCGGCATCTCTGCAATCCAAACTTCCGTTTCCCACGCCAATGCCTCAGAAAATTTCTTATATGTCTTAAAATCCAGAAAAGCTGTGGCAAAAATCTTTCCAGCTGTAACATTTTCTGTCATTTCAGTGATTTCAATGATTCGTTTGGGATCCATCGGTCCTACAGAAGTTACGGATTCTATAAAATAAATCCAATTTTTATCTTATCTGTACAAAACAACATCAGGCATTTTGTCATGTAAAGTAATTTCAAATCCTAGCTCTGTCAATTTCTCAACATTCTTAACCAAATCTTTTTCTGTAGTATCGCCTACATATAAACACTCTGCATTAGGGGCGAATCTCGGAGCAAATTCTCCAATGATAGCCTTCTGTAATTCATTATGTTTTCCAGCAGAAAATTTAAAGTCTGCCCCATTGATTTTTACTGGCATCATTGTCATTTTCTTTTTTGAAGCATAAATATCAATCAATTTATCATGGTATGTCAGAAAACGATTTAAGGATTTTTGCCATTCCACAGACTGAAATGTTTTCAACATCTTTAAAGTTTCCTCAGTAAGCCTATATCTGTAATTAGGACTATTGGTTGCCTTTCCATTGTCTTCGACTAATGCTGCAGTTCTAAATCTATGCAACGCCTGTTTACGAAATGTTTCCCGACTATTTTCTGCATAAGTAGTTCCATATAAGGTGTTAGAAAACTGAATAATATCATGAATACGAATCCATTCATTCTTTGCTTCATCCCATCGCATATCCGGTTTAATATCTGCCATTGCAAGCAGAACATAACAGCATATATCTGCTTGTTGTGCTTTTGGCATACCCACTAATTCCAAAAATTTTCTTGCTTCTTCAATTTTATCCACAATATTCCTCCAAAATCAAATCACAGTTGCTTTCCGATAAATCCTTTGTCCTCATCAATTTTTTGCCCATCTCTTGTATGCTTTCTATATCCGGCACTGGCATCGAATTTACTTCCGTAGAATTTACCTGCGTAGAATCATTTAAAATCCTGTAGTATTCATCATACAAAGTAGAATTAAAAAGTACATACAACCCATATACTAAACATTCTGACATCTCCCCCGACAATCCATCAATAAAATTGATTTTATTTTGTGTACTGATTTTCTCATATTGCGGGTAATTCTTTGCCAAATAAATTCCACATTGTAATCTGCGTGGTTCTTCTTTTGCTGTAAATCTCTTTACAAACAAATAATTTTTATTGTCCTGCATAAGTCCACGTAGATCTGTTACTACATATTCATGCTCTTTCTGAATCGGGAATTCCACCGTTCCCCGTTTAATATGCTGTGAATAAAACAGTGGAATCGCACCATCTTCTTCATCATCACGAAGTATATCACGATTTCTAAAATCTACAGTCAATCCCGTTTTCATTTTAACGCCTATGTCCGGTAATGTGCAGTTAAACCTGTGCAAGCGTTCTAATACAGCAACTTCTTCATTATTTGTTACCAAATATACATAGTAATCTTCTCCCGAAACTACCAGAGAATATGGTACTGTCAAAGAAGTTATTTCATCAAAATCTTTATTGGATTTAGAAGAAGTAATCTTCACTTCTTCTGGGCTTTTATTTGTTTTTCTAACTTTTATAATGATTGTTTCCTGTAAAACATCTTCTTTATCAAACACTTTGCTTCGACTAACAAACAAATGAATGTGTTCCAATTTCCCATGTGTCAAAAAATATTGGCGAAATCTCTTAAAATATGCTCCCGATGTCCATGAACGTGGAATAATATAGACCATTTCGCCATTATCTTTTAAATTAAAGAGTCCCATAGCCGCAAATATAAAATACATATTGGGTGCTCCATAACATACTTCCGGCATAGCTGTTGCTTCTGGTGCATTTTTGGGTATTTTCATATATGGCGGGTTTCCAATCACATAATCAAATTTAGGCGGGGTAGTATTTCCTCCTATCATTGAATTAAAATCTAAATATTGACTTGTGATATAGTTTTCTGTCTTAATATCATATTTGATCCTTTTTGTGGAATTTTCCTTGCAATACTCCAGGTTTTCTTTTAAAAGTTCTAAAACACTTTCATCACTCTCATAACAAACCAAGTCGATTTCTGCTATATAATCAAACTGTTCAATCCATTCAATGAAAGCACATGACAATATACCAGAACCTGCACCTGCGTCCAAAACCTTTATACATGATTTTCCTGCCGGATGTTTATATAAACTTGCCATAAATCTTGCCGTTTCCATACTTGTAAAAAACTGCCCATACTTCTTCCGTTCCTTTTTAGGCATATTTTCTATATACAAATTTGTGAGTTCAATAATTTTCTCTAACACTTCATCTCACCTCATGCTTATCTACATAAATCAATTATACTCAATAATCGGGTCTTTTCAACTGACGGAACCTTTTTTCTAACCCGTTTACTATGTGCTAAACCATTATTGTCACTTATTTTTTTCTTCTATAAAAAATATCCTTTTATAAATTCCGCATATGAACCATTGTTCTGGTAAATATGTATTCTTAAAAAACCTTATATTTTAAAACGCAAAAATCTTTGCAAATAAAAATATAATTCCGCCCGCCATAAAAAAGCTTAATATCGCTATTGCCGCTGAACTCTTTTTCCCCATACCCCATTTTACAACAGACAGATACATAGCGTCAAAAACGTCCGCAACAAAACAGAACTGAAGTATGCAATGCAGAATCATTTCGCCAAATCCGATTTTTCCCGCATCATAACTTATCCTTGCCGCCTGGACTCCGTAAAACGCCCCGGGTATAAGCATAACCCATGATAAAAGAAATGCAATTACAAAAAACGGAATCGTAATTGGAAAAGCAAATATAATTGTTCCGCGGCTGGCAACTAATGCGATAAACGATATAAATGCAAACATTAAAAAATTCAGCAGGAAAAAAACAACAAGGCCATATTTTAATATAAGCATGGAATTGATACAATACCCGGTTCTCCCATCGGCCGCCGATTTAAAAGATTTTAATATATTTAAACAACCAATACTCATAACAATGGAAAAATACAATATTATAAATATAACGGCCGCAATTAAAGGCATAATCGCAATTAACAGCATATTTACCGGCAAAATAAAAGTTAAAGCCGCTAAATAATATATTTGCAGAGTGTAACCGAATTTGCTTTTTCCGTTTTCCATTCGCTCTCCTCCAAACCAATTTATTTACAGATATTAAACTTTATGCAATTGCGCATGAAAACATTTAAATTTAAAATCTTCCGAAATATTTAAAAAGGATGTTTCCAGACAGGAAACATCCTTTTATATTTATTAATAATGCATAACTTGCCGTATATATACGGCATAATATTGGTATAAGAAAATCGGAAATTACCTCTTTGAGAACTGAGGCGCGCGACGAGCTGCCTTGAGGCCGTATTGCGCGAGTTTTTGAGCTGTTTTTCCTTGATATTCTGGGCTTTTCCGGCTTTCTGCTTCTCAGTTATCCGGTATGCGGACCATAAAAAACGGCCCTTTTTCATTCAGCGACAGGCTGATGAAACGCACCATTTACTACCCCAAATAGCTCCTCTGGTTTATTGTACTTCACTTTTGCATAGATGTCCATAGTTGTTTTGCTGTTTTCGTGTCCGGCAAGGTACTGCACTGTCTTTGGATCAACGCCCGCATAGAGAAGATTGGTGATGTAAGTGTGCCGTAGCTGATGGGGTGTCACATCGAAGTCCAGCGTATATTTGATTTTGGGTTGATTCTTTTGGGTCATGCCCAGCGTTGGAGTAACCGTATATTTGATACTCTCCCCATTTACATACTTATAATAGTTCCGGGGCTTGGTGGACCGAACAACTACATACTGCCACACTCTTTGAAACTGCGAAGCAGCCAGCGGCTCCCCTTTGCTGTCAGCAATCACATAATCTGATATGGAATTCTCTTTCGCTTCTCTTAGACAATCCACCAAGCACTTCGGTATCGGAATATCCCTTTTTGCCGCCGGAGTTTTTAGCACCGTAGAAATCACGGGCCTGTTATGCTCTGTACGCCATGCCCGCCTTACTGATAGATACGGGGTGGTCTCGTCCAGAAATACACAATCCCATTGCAGTGCAAGAATTTCTTCCCGACGCAGACCGGAATACAAACCGAGCATAATAAACAAATATGGAGGAAGCCCCTTGACTGTATCCAGAAGCACGGCTACCTGTTGATCTGTCAATGCCTCCTTCTTTTTTGTCGGTTTTCCGCCTTTACCAGATATTCCTGCACAGGGGTTGTGTTCAAGGATTTTGTTTCGCTCTGCTGTATAAAAAATGCACTTGAGCAGCATATTGACCTTATTATATAAGCCTTCCGATTTCTTTGACAATGGAACAAGCGCCAGCCGAATATCGTCAGCGGTCACTTCTTCCATATACATCTCTCCCAGAGGTTTTATGATATAGTTTGTCATATCCCTCGTATAACCTCTGAGTGTAGACGCAGACACTTTTGCCGACTGCATCAGCAGCCACTTCTCTCCATACTCGGCTACTGTCGGGTGCTGCCGGTGAAAGATAATTTCTTCCACCTGCTTCCGGGCCTCTAACTGCTTCTCATACAATTCTTCACAAGTAGCGGCATACAAACTCAATTCTTTGCCATCTGCATCCGTAATCCTGGTTCTGTAATACTGGATTCCTTTCAATGTAATGGTCCCATACTTCGGGATCTGTGTTTTCTTTTTTGCCATCTTTGATCGTCCTTTCTTGATAATGTGTAGTCTCCGTATCTACACTCTCTTTTTATCAGAAAGCCTCGATTTAATCAAAGATACGGCTGATGTAAAACAAAGAGCGAGACATCCTTGCCTCGCTCCTGCTTTACTTCCTATTTTATTATTACTGTGCTGTGTCCCAGCTTGCAAACGCGCAACTCATTGATCTGACCAGTTCATCCGGCCTGTTATACTTAACCTTTGCATAGATGTCCATGGTGATCTTGCTGCTTTCATGGCCTGCCAGGTATTGAACCGTTTTGGGATCTACCGACGCATGAATAAGATTGGTGATGTAAGTATGCCGCAGCTGATGGGGTGTTACCTCAAAGTCCAGACTGTAAACCACTTTTCCGTTATGAGCAGCCTTTTCTCCCAAGACAGGTGTGACAGTATGCCTTACTCTTTTTCCATCTTCATACCGGTAATAGCTCCGTTCCTTGACCGTTCTCGTAACAATATACTGCCACAGCCGCTTAAACTGCGTATAGGACAATGGATCGCCATCCCGGTTTGAAACTACATACTCCGAAGTCGAGGCTTCCTTTGCTGCTTTCAAGCACTCAGCCAAACAAACAGGAAGGGGGATATTTCTCTCCGCAGCCTTGGTTTTCAATTCATCTGAGATCACCGGTCTGTTGTGTTCTGTGTGCCATGCCCGCCTTACCGTCAGATATGGAGTATCCGTATCCAGATATACTGAATCCCATTGCAGAGCAAGAATTTCTTCCCGGCGCAGCCCTGCATATAAACCAATCATGACAAAGACATAAGGCGGCAAATCTCGGATAGCATCCAAAAGGCGCTCTGCCTGTTCATCTGTCAAAGCCTGACGATCCTCTTGTGGAACACCGCCACCTTTTGTCGTCAGATAAATCGTCGGGTTATGGTCAATGATCCTGCTTTCCATCGCTGCGCGAAAGATAGACTTATAGAGAATTACCACAGATTTATAAACCGATGCGGATTTCTTGGAAACCGGAACAAGGGCAAGCTGAATATCATCCAGGCTAACCTCTCCCATCCGTTTATCTCCCAATTCCGCTATAATATGCCGCCTGACCTTTGAGGTGTAATCCGTCAAAGTAGTAGCTCGTACATGAACCGACTGCATCAGCAGCCACTTTTCACAATACTCTGCAACTGTGGGCGTTTTCCGATGAAAAGTGGCATTCTCAATCTGTTCCAATGCAAGCGTTTCTTTGTTATATAGTTCTTCAGGTGTTTTTGCGTAGATAGCTACGAGCTTACCATTCGCATCTTTAATTCTGGTCCTATAATATAGGACACCTCTTTTCATGACTGTGCCATATTGAGGAAGTATTATTTTTCTATTTGCCAATTCCTCCACCTCCTAAGAATAATCTCCAGCGCTGTACCTTTGTTTTATCAAACATCTCTGATTCCATCAAGGATACGGACTGGCTCACGATCTTCCGCTTCGAGGTTTACGGTAAGTTGCGCTTCTCTCAACAGGCTTTGCCCTGTGCGTGCATTTTGCGATATACTCCTGGAGACCTGCCGCAGTAAAATACACACAGCCATTCTGAACATACTGCACATAAGAGATCAAGCCGTTGTTACGGGCGGCATCCAGCGTTGCTATGCTGATTCCTAAGATTTCAGCAGCTTCTTTTCGTGTAATGAGCTTTTCCATAGACTATATTCCCTCCAATCTGTCAAGGTTATCATAGTGCTTTCAAAATCACATGAATACGCTGGCAGCCGAAACTGCCAGCGCATGGTATCTGATTTTGAATAGAAAGCGGCCACCCAAAAGAGCAGTCTCTTCCTATTTTAATATGACTCAATTCTCGTCACATTTGCCACGCAACCCTGACGATGGGAACATAACAGGTCTCCGCTGGCGCGGTTGTCATAACTCCGCAGCGTCGTTTTACTCGTGCGCCGTAGGGTTCCCCCCAAGTCTTTAGGAGGCCGTGAGGAAGTATCTTTAAGCCCCCGTGCAGTCCTCGCGGCAGATCTGCCATCATCCGCTTTGTGGAATCGTAGATCGCTCCGAAATAGCTCTGTTCATCACCTCCCTAGCTGCTCCATCTTCGCGGCGTTCCACACTCGCTCGTACACGGGTTATGTACCTGTTATGCTGTCTATGAAATTGTCAAAGTGCTGTTGAAGGGGGAAAACTTGTCCTTCTAATAGTAATGAAAAAAAGAGCAAGATTTTCGCTATGCTAATCAAACTTTTTCAAATTTTTAGCCAGCCATTTCAAACCGCGTTGGATGCTGTCATACACTCTACTGAGATCAACGCCTTCTGTCTTGGCAATTTCTTTAACTGTCATACCCAGATAAAACCGAGCATAAATCCTCTTTGCCTGCTTCTCCGGTAAGGCCATCACCGCAGAATAGAGCTGTTCTCGAAGCTGCTTTTCCTCCATGAGCATTTCTGGCGTCGGCGGCTGATACACTACCTGTTTCTCTATACCATTATCACAGTCCAGAGAATAGTACGCTTTGTAGTTATACATCTGGCGCTGGCGTGCAGCTTCTGCTCGCTTATCTGTCAGGAATACTTCTTGTACTTCACTGCTTACTTCTATAAAAACATCCGTTTTGTATATATCAGGATACAACTCCCTAAGATTGACTTTCTTCATTATGTACCTCCATTTCGATTCATGGGCGATTAGCGAGTGAATCGAATGGAGGTGGTGATCGGCAGCGACATACTTCGGGGGCTTTCCCGAAAAACCGATACCAAAAAGCGCCAGCTCCCCACAATTGGAAACTGGCGCAACAAAAATACCTACTATTTTGCTGATTTAGATGGAATGATAATACTGATTGATAGTCATACCTCCCCGGAGGAGGGACAAGACTTTTTTTAATTGATGAAGCTCATGGGTGCTATGAATGACGATAATTGCCATGGCGGTATCCTCCTGTGTACCGCCCTCTTAATCGCATGAGCATCGTTGGAAAAACAAAAAGAAACGGCGGCTCTGATTTCTCAAAGCCGCCACTTCATAGGTGCATAGAAATATGTCTGCTGTACGACGGCTTTTTTTCTTTTGCCATCGTTCGGCAGATTTAATCACATTTTCTATCTTACTTTTAATTCTATGATAAAAACCAAATGTTGCAGAAATCTCCTAATCGCTTTCTTTTTCAGCAAGAAAACAGGCTGAATTGCTTCATTTTTGTAGCAATTCAATTTTTATCTCATTTCCGGTCGAAGAATAACCCGTTTGAATAAGAACATTGTTGCACCAAAATAGGTCAGGTAGATTGCACAGAATAGCAGAATCGTCACCAGACCATAAAGAGGTACAAGTCCCTGCTGCAAGATTGCCTCTCCGAAAAAGAACTGTGCCCCTGCTATCAGCAAAATCGTCAGCAAAAGAGGGAATAGCAGTGGGATCAAAAAGACTGTGGACAGTTCCCTGCGAATCAGGGAAGCCTGCCTGTGGCCCGGTACACCCAAACGGTCAATGACTGCATAATTCTTCTGGTTTTTGTCTATGGCAGAAAGCTGCTCAAATGCAAGAACCGAGCAGGATAGGATGATAAAAATAATGCTTAAATACAATCCGCAGAACGAAATAGCTGTAAATCCAGTCAGCGAATTGGCAACACCCCACGCCTTTACTGTAACACCCATCGTTACTTTTTCCGGGAGCTGTTGACCGGACTGCAATTCCGGCTGCCATTTCCCACTGTTCAGGAATTGCTTCAAGTCGCTTTTCAATTCCGGGTATCCGCCATCTTCCAGTTTCATCGCCAGACGGATTTTTTCTCCGACTAATTGTGAAGTTGCTTCATCCGGCAGAACAAGTACATATCCCTTCGTTCCGGCCATTTGATACTGCTCCATCGGCTCCGTCAGGATTGGTGTCTCTGCAATAGTCAAGGTTCGACCATTTAATGTGATCTCCGGCTGCTGCTTCAAGCCCTGCCGGATTCCGTCCATATAGTTCCATGTATCACAATGAACCAAAAATTCGTTGTTGCCCATGACAACAGGAGAAAGCCCCAGGATTTCACGCAGATGGTTATAGTCGGACAAGGACAAGGCTTCAATCGGTTTTTCAGGAACCGCATACAGATAATAGCTCACAGAATCCTCGACTCCACAATGCTCCTCTGTAAAGGAAACGATGGAATCCATGTTGGATTTTTCTAAAGGTGCATCAATCGCCACGCCTGCATCATAGGGATAATAGGCTTTCATGTTGGCTTTGTAGCCTGCTCCCATTGTAAGCCCCACAAACATGGTTGCCAGGGATATGGTTAAAAGAATCGCCACCACAGCCATTGTCCGGCCAGCAGAATGGATGCGCCGCCCAATCTGCCCCAGGAAGAACAGATTTTCTTCTTTGTACTTATGGCGCAGATTTTGTTTTGCAAATCGGTGCAGCAAAAGCGGAATCTGGCGATGCAGCTCGTAAACACCCACCAGAATGAGCAGGCAGGCTCCGCCAAGGTACAAAAATGCTTCATTGGTTTGTGTCTGAAGCATCCGCCCAAGCAAAATCACGCCTGCAACCATTGCAGCGATTGAGAGCAATACTACCAAAAGACTATGGCGGAATGATTTGAAACGGTATTCTTCATTCTTGCGGTTATCATACAGCAGATCGATTACTTTCTGATGCCGGATAATCTTTGCTGCTCGGAGCATCCCAAAACCATACATCAAGGCAAAAAACAAAAATGTTACTGCCCATGCCTGGAGAGAAAAGGAAACCTGATAGGTATGCGGCACCTCAAAGATATTTTTTACCACCTGATTCAGCAAACCGGAAAGCCCTGTGCCAACCAAAGAACCAAGCAGAAAGGCCCCAGTGCCGATGATACTGTTTTCAGCAAGGAACAAATTCCGTACTGTCTTTGATTCCATGCCAATCAATTCGTAGGTTGCAAACTCCTTTTTCCGTCGTCCCAGCATAAAGCGGATCGCATAACCGATCACAAACGAGGACATAAAAGCAACCAGAGCTGACATAAGCAGAATTCCAGTAGTCAGCATCGACATATTTTCTGCCATAGCAAGAACATCTGATGAAAAGCCCAATGCCAAAAATGAGTACATCAATGCCGCAGTCAAGGTAAGCGTCACAAAGTAAATGATATAATCCCGCAGGCTTCTGCGAATATTTTGAATTGCTAACTTCCAGTACATCATCACACCCCCTCAATCTGAATTGGATGTGGATTTGCTGAATAATATCCATGTGCTGATATAATAGCAAACCAAAAGCAAAATAAGTACAGCGACCGTAATGCCCACTTGCAGGAGCAATTTATCAAATCCAATATAAGAAGCGATCTCATTTGAGACAGATTGAATAAAATAAGCTACCACAACGAAGGATACAATAACCGCTACTGTAATCGGTAAACCAAACCACACTCTAAGCTGTTTTCGCATCAATTTCTTTATATCGGATTCCTCTGTCCCCAATTTACGCAAAACTCCAAAACGATATTTATATTTTCCTGCATCTAAGAGTTGCTGCAAAGAAAGTATTGTGAGGCACATTACCATTAAAACCACAGCGCCATAAATCATCGCTGTCTTTAGAATGAAGTTCATACCCTTTGTTTCATTGATTTGCAGCGTACTCAATCGAATGGAATACCCAACACCCTTTTCCGAAAGTTCTGGATAGACCTTTATAAACCTGTTTTCTAAGGCCGCTGCATCTGAGTAGGAAAGTTCTTTTGATGTCTGGATATAACGGTTCCGCTTGACAGAAAGAAGGTTTTGACAAACACTATCTGGAAATACATATACAACTTGTGTATAGGAATTGTATAAGGTTTCGCCCATTGCCTCTTGATAACTGGCCTGTTCAGAAAGCGTTAACCTTCCTACATCGGTATCTACCACTGCATGACTGCGTATAAATTCTTCTTGTTCATCCGTTGTTGCAGTTGTATGCCATTGGGTCGTAAACTCATTTTCTTCAAGCGTAATAGCCTCATATCCCAGCATTTCCCTGATAGCATTATAATCGCTAAGAGAAATAGCAACCACAGGAAATTCATGTTTTACACGGTCATGAAAATCTTCACAATTTGGAAGATAAAGGCTAAAGGCACAGTCTGCGCTTACCGCAATTCCTTCTTCCGTCAAAAAATCTGTGACCGCTTCATAATCGCCTGTTGGCAAATCCTTTTTTTCGTACACATCATTATATCGGGAATTGATCTGAACATCATACATGGAGCGACTATCCAAATACCCCGTACTCCATTCTGTCAGTACTGGTGCGATAATGAACATAAGAATGGCTATTGTCAGCGTAATGCAAATCAAGGTCATTGTTTTTGTCGTTGTTGTGAGCTTGGATATGATCTGTCCAAAGAAAAACAGGTTATTACCTTGATACCTGTGTGCAGGGGATTTGCTTTTCCATGCAACAATCGCGCTGCTGGACAGATAAATAATTCCGCATATCAAAAAAAGTAAATCTGCAACAACGAACAGCAAATATTGATTGATCGTACCAGCGCCCAGAGTTAGATAATACTTGCTTTCAAAAACCGGTACGAGAGCTGCAAGTACAGTATTTGGAACTGTGCAGGCTAAGAGACCGATAAGCAAAGTTTGCAATGTCCATACTTTCTTTTTGAGTAGCCAAACGAACGACCACAGCAGGGTGAGCGCCGGAAAAATGATATTTCCCCAAAACAAGATGTGGAGAGGAAAAGCAAATCGTGGATCAAAGAAAAAGATCATCTTTTGAATCCCTGTTTCCAACATCCATATAGAAAGCACCAAGTAGATCACAAGGATTGTCGGTATAAACCGGTTCTTCTTCAAATCAGGTTCATTTTGTCTGTCCGCAGACAGCATATCAATAATCTTGATCTTACGAATAGTACGGACATTGAACAGTCCAACCACGAAAAAACTGATTGTGAAAAAGCCGACTGTCCAAAGAACGGTATCGGGGAACAGTGTCCATGTCAGCTCATAACTATGACCATAGGAAGCGAGCAGCATAGCGGACATAAATTGCGAACACAACACACCAAGAGCAATACCAAGAGCAATAGATATAGCCCCCATCAAAAAAGTTTCTGCAAAAAAGAGCCAGCCGATTGTTTTTTGCTCCATCCCCATAATAGATTGTACGGCAAATTCCTTTTGCTTGCGCCGCAGCATATAGCTGTTTACATAGCGTATCAGGAACAATAACAACAGCGTGATCGCACAGACCGCCAATTTGATACCATCACTAAACGCTGTAATTTCATAAGCAGTTCCAATATCTGGCTGGTAGTAGCTGCTCGATATAGATAGAAACGCATAAAACAAAGTAACGCAGATCGTCAAGGTAACAATATAGATTAGATAGTCCTTTGCAGAGCGTTTCGCATTTCTAAAAATCAATTTAGCGTACATCGCTCATGCCCCCTCCCATCATGGTGAGGACATCCAGGATTTTTTCAAAGAAAGTCCTGCGGGAATCACCACCCTTACGGATTTCCATAAAGATTGCCCCGTCCCTCATAAAGAGAATACGATTGGCATAGCTTGCCGAGAAAGCATCGTGTGTCACCATCAGGATCGTGGCTCCGAGATCTTCGTTGATACTCTGGATCGTCGAGAGCAGCATCTGGGACGAGTGACTGTCTAACGCACCGGTGGGTTCATCCGCCAAAATCAGCTTAGGCTGGTTGATAATGGCTCTGGCACAGGCGCACCGCTGCTTCTGGCCGCCGGACACCTGATAGGGGTACTTATCCAGAATATCCGTGATATTCAGCTTTCCGGCCATTTCCCGCACCCGCCCATCAATCTCGCCTGCGGGAACCTTGTTGATGGTCAGCGCCAGGGCTATGTTTTCCGAAATGGTCAGCGTGTCCAGCAGGTTAAAATCCTGGAACACAAATCCAAGATTTTCCCGGCGAAACCGGGCAATTTGTTTTTCATTGATTTCCGTCACATCGGTTCCATCCAGATAGATATGTCCCGCACTGACGGTATCAATGGTGGAAATACAGTTGAGCAGGGTGGTCTTGCCGGAACCGGATGCTCCCATGATTCCTACAAATTCTCCCTCTTGAACGGAAAAGCTGATGTCCTGAATTGCTTTTGTAACATTCCCGCCATTTCCGTAATATTTTTGGATATGATCCAGTTTCAAAATTTCTTTCATTGTTATCACCTCTGATCTCTATTGTAAAATAAGAGCGGCTTCGTTTGTATCAAGTTTTCTTACAAAGTTCTAACAAAAATGTAAGAAGTGCAGAACGCTTTTCAGTCCTGCACTTCATGAATCAGACAGTTGATGTGAAAAGAAAGGGAAACGGCTGTGCCATGTTCCGACGATTCCGCCGCAATGCCAATGCCCAGCTTTTCACAAAGCCGTTTGCACAGATACAGACCAATTCCTGTGGATTGCTGAATCTTGCGACCGTTCTGGCCTGTAAATCCCTTTTCAAAAATACGGGGCAGATCGGACGCAGCAATTCCGATTCCATTATCCTCCACGACAAGGACAACCTGATCCTGCCGTTTATGGGTGGAAATGCGGAGAACCGGCTGTTCCGTACGATACTTGACCGCATTGGCAATCAGTTGATTTAGGATAAAACGCACCCACTTTTCATCTGAATAAACCGTATCCTGCATTTCCTCCACTTCCAGACGCATACCACTTTGGAGCAGCAGATATTTATTATCTGCAATCGCCCCATGCACCACTTGGGACAGCGCCATTTCCCGTACAGAATAATCTTTCTCTGTATGTTCGCTGCGGGCGTAATAAAGAGCCTGTTCGGTAAAGCGGTTGGTCTTTTCCAGCTCCAGCAGAAGTTCTTTTGTCCAGTCCATCCGATGATTTTCACATAGGAGTTTCATGGCAGTAATGGGCGTTTTGATTTCGTGAATCCATTGTTCAATGTATTCCTTGTACTCCAGGCGTTCCCGCTCGATCTCTCCAATCTGCTCCAACATGGATTTTCCGGCCATTTTCAAAAGCTGATAGTAAACCTGGTCCTCGGCCTGTTCTGGTAGCTCCATCACTTCGGAAATGAGGTATCTTTCGGAAAGCTGCTCCGCCATATCCAGAAGTTTTTTCATCTGCCGTTTCCGTTTCCAGTAAGTGAGGATAAGTCCCATCAGCAAAATCAATGCCCATACGATCAGGATCAATACTACTGCGGAAACCGAATTGCCGCACACCAGCAGAAATACAGTGAGCGCAGCCATACAAACAAGGTTTGTCAGCAGAAATGGCAGCCTGTTTTTCCAATATCGTCTGCTGTTCATATCGTGTACCCCTGTCGGTGCTTTGTCTTGATAAAATCCGTCAAACCAATGCTCGCCAATTTTTCCCGTATGCGGTTAATATTGACACTCAAAGCATTATCATCCACATACAACTGATTGTCCCACAAATACTCAACAATATCTCCGCGAGAACAGATTTTTCCTCCGTTCTTGAAAAGGTAATAGAGAATTTTCAATTCGTTCTTGGTAAGCTCTACGCTCTGTCCATGATAGTCCAGACTGCTGGATTCCAGATGCAGCACTGTATCTCCATAGACGATCTGTTCCCTTTGCTGTGCGGGATAGGCTTTCTTCAGCAGAGAAGCAATTTTCGCAAGCAGGATCGCTGTGTTATAGGGCTTCGTAATAAAAGCGTCTCCGCCCAGCATGATGCTATTCAGTTCGTCCATATCCGTGTTGCAGCTTGTCACAAAGATGATTGGCACTTCAGAAAATGTGCGAACCTCGGTGCAGAGAGAAAAGCCACTGGTTCCCGGCAGTTTGATGTCCAGCAAAATCAAATGTGGCTGTTCAGCTTTGATACGGTCGATCGCATCAGAAAAATTCTCCGGAGCCACCGTTTCATAGCCATTGCTTTGCAGCAGCGTTTTCAATTCATTCCGTATCAACGGATCATCTTCTATTATCAATATTTTTTCTTTCATATCAGCCTCCGTAAAAAATGCGATATGCAGTTGCTCATTCTCCCATTGATATTCGAATAAGTCAAGTATATATGTTAAAGCAAACTACCCTTTAACCCTTTTTTGAAAACCAGTACAGCTCTTTCGGTTCCCCAAAAAGACATCGTAACAAGTCGATAGCTTTCCTTTTCCATTTCTTCTATTTTTGCATTGATTTTCTCTGTTACATTTTCCACGGTAATTCCTTCTACTAATTCTGTCCGATACATCATATTTTTACCTCCATAAGCACTCAATTCAAAACCAATTCGCTTTTTCTGCTTTGAATTGAGGGGTATCGCCTTCCTGGTATGGATTATAGGTATTGCGATTACACCCAAATTCTTTTAATGCCTTTATTTTATTGTCCTCTGTCCATTCAACCAAAGAAATGCCGTCAAATTCCTCTATACTTCCATTGTTCATTTCATTTTTGAAATACCACTCTACAATCGTTTGATCTCCCTTATGAAAAAATTGCTTGATTTCCCAAATAACTACCTTGCCACGGGTATTCCATTCCTGAAACCAATGCTTTACTGTTTTTCGGTTGTTATACTGGGGACTCCAGCTTTCTGTATAGATTACATCTTCTGTAAAAATATCATCAATGCCCATATCCTGCTGATTGAGCCACATATCAAACCATAGTCGGATTGTTTTTTCTCGTTCATTCATGATATGAACACCTCACCATTCTTTTGTCTTACCTTCGCGTTTGTTCTGCATAACCTGGGTTTGATATACGAGAACAGGAATCAGAGAAACCAAGGCAAGCACACCAAAAACTACCGAACATTTTGCAACCGCAAATATTGCGAACATAAGCAGGATCAGCAGCCACGGATTACGCAGATTTCTGTAATAGTTTTCCTTGTCCTCATAAGAAGTATGAAGTTCAAATGGCTTACCGTCATTATCTTTTTCTACAATCAACAATTCCCGATTAAAGGTGGTGACATTTGTTGCTATGCGTCCGCCTTTTTCAGCCCATGGCCGTAGGCGTACTTTACCAACAGAGTAGTTCAGGTTGATGTTTTTATAAAATACTTTGTAACCCATCCCCTCTAAAAACTCATGATAATCGGACGCGTTGGCTTTCGATTTTTGCCCGATAAACTCCACGCAGTATTTTACCTGATCCGGTTTACACGCCTCAAATTCATACAACATTTTTTCCGTCCGAATCAGACGATAGCCCTTTTCAGACATTTTATTCAACCAATGTTCCTGGGCAGTCAACAAACCGCCAAAGAAACGATAACACTTTTTGCTCATACTGCACCTCCAATAATTCCATTGGCCACTCCTACAAGTTCATTGAGCCTTATAAGTTCCTTTTCTGCAATTTCTTTTCCTTGTGTTGTGATGAGATATTCTTTTTTCCGTCCCGCACTATCTCCAAAAGGTGCAATCCAGCCTTTTTCCTGCAACGAGTTCAACGCACCATATAAAGTACCTGCCCCCAGCGTGAGCCGCCCTTTTGTACTATCTTCAATAAATTGCATGACAGCATATCCATGTTTCGGGGTATAAAGGGAGAGCAAAATAAAGAATGTCACCTCTGTGAGCGCACCACCTTTCGCATTGTCTCGCATAACACCTGCCTCCTTATTACGGTTACTGTAATAAATATATCACTAACCGTAATAGAAGTCAATAACGATCCAAAATATAACAGCAAACTTAAAAAGCGGGGCAGCACACGCCGCCCCGCCGATCCTATATGCTTATTCCATCGCTCGCATTTCTTCCACAAGCGATTGATTTTTCTGCCTGCGCATTGTCCAGAAGGACAGAATAACCTCCAGACCAAACAGCACCAGAACGAACAGACCCATTTGCAGGAAGGGGAAGGAATATGGCATGATGACTCCATGGAAAGTCATTTCACTGAATTTCCGGGCAGCAATCACTGCAATCGGGAGGCCCGCTGCCAGGGTTGCCAATGCAGCAAAAAACGCATAGCAGATCCCTTCATAAATGGTCATTTGACAAAGCTGTTTTCTGGTCAGACCGATGGCGCGAAAGACGCTGTTTTCCCTCTTTCTGGACATCTGATTGGAGAGGGTGGTGTTGATGAGATTGACCACGCCAAAGAGGAATACCAGCCAGGACAGTGCCTGAAGCCCTCCAAAAACGACCCTGTTTTCCATTTCCTCATAATCCTTATGTATCCCAATGGTGTCCAGTGCAAGGTCGGGATCAGAAGAAATGATCGCGCTCAGACTGTTTTCAATCTGCTCTGCCTTTTGGGGATCACTGACAATGCTCCAAGAATAATCAAAGCAATCGATCATGGGCATTGCTTCCTGAAACAGCTCTTTGGTTGCAACCATGCAGGTGCTGTCCAATGCCAGAGGACCATGACCATTTTTAAGCCCGTCGTTTAGGAACAGACCGGAAACAGTGACAGGAATCTCTTGATCCCCTATGGTAAGTTTTATAACTGACCCCACATCTACACCAATCATATCTTCTGCATATTCCATATCCAGTGCAATACTATGGGAATCTTGAGGTAAAGTTCCGGACACAAGCGCCGCTTCCATCTGATCCCTGTTTCTATCACTCAACAGATCGCACATTCCGCCGGAAGAACTCTCCTCATTCTCAAACCGCACATGAACCGCCTGACGATTCTCGATCACATCTGTCACGCCGTCCACAGCCAGCACCTCCTGCCGAAGCGCTTCATTCAAAGGATTTCCCTCCGACATTACCTCATATTCTGTTTTTTCAGAGTTCATATAGATTTTATAATCCCCATCCGGGAAAAACTGCCTTGCGATCCGCTCCGGCGAACGAACCAGAAGAACAGAGGCTGTCACCAAAAGGATTATCCCGCCCAGACTCAGGGAAGCCACGATACTGATGGTCTTTTTACGGTCACGCCTGAAATTTGCAATTCCCATGGAGAGGGGATTTAACCGCATATTCTTCTTATGGGTGTGGGCCTTTCCGCTCTGACTGCCGGTAAAGCGGACCGCTTCAATCGGAGAGATACCGGCGGCAATCTTTACCGGTCTGCGGATCGCAATGGATACCATAAACCTGCCAAGCAGCGCAGTCAAAACAACCGCAGCAGCATAAAACGGCAGATGAAACCCACGGGAAAACAGCGCAAACCCGGCTGCACATCCCAGCAAAATACCGATTCCGATACCAGCCCATCCTAAGAAACGGCCTTCCTTTTTGACAATACTCCGGATCTGCTTTGGCGTTGTGCCGATGGTCCGCAGCTGTCCATAGCTTTGGATTTTGTCATTGATCGAGATTCGGAAGATACTTTGTATCACAACATACCCTCCGATGATGACCAGGACTGCGATTCCGGCAACCAGCGCAAGCATACTGACATTCACCGGCTGCTTATAGAATTTCATATAGCTGAGGTTCATGACCGGCATTTCCAGCTGATATTCCTTGGCAATCTCCCGGCTACGGGCAGTCAGCTCTGTTTCATCCATCTGCTGCTCATTCTTAAAATGCACATAGGCACGATAATCAGCGGGGTCGTAGCCGCTCCATCCCTTCAGGGCTTCTTTGGAAAGAAGGATGGATGTGCCATTTACCTCTTTTTCCTTATAGCCTTCCATAATGCCAGTCACCGTGTATTCTCCGTGAAAGCTCTCGCTGCTTAGCATAACCTTTTCACCTATCCCGGCGTCTGCACCATAGTTGGAAAGGAAATAACGGCTCACCACCACCTCATCCTCCTTTTGGGGCAGTCGGCCTTCCAGCAACCTCATCTGGTCACGGGCAATATACATCGTTTCCTCATCACAATAAATATAGGAGGCATTGTATCCCTGCTCCGCAGGTTCCACAGCCAGCATATAATACTCTCCTACCCTTGAGAAGTCATCCAGCCCCTTCAGGGTGGACACATCTTCTTCGGTAATCCTGGTATAGACCGCCTCATAGGTATCCTCCACATGATTTTTCTCTATCTGCCGGGTAGACAAAGCCATCACAATCGAAAAACAAATCAGACAGGATGCCAGCGCAACGGCGATCACCACCATGAGATTCCGACGCTTCTCACTTTTCAAACTTTTTCTTGCCAGTTTCCTGACAATATTTCCTGTATCATTCTCAAATGGTACTGTCATTTTGATCATCTCCTTTAAGTCTTATATTCCTGCTGTCAACAAAGCGGCGGCTTCATATCGGAAGCCGCCGCCTCTGGTTAGTCCATGGTCTTGATCCGCTCCACAAGGGAAAGCCGTTTAGAGTAACGGACAGCAACCACAGAGAAGATTCCGGTCACGAACAAAAGTGCCAGAACAAAAACAACCGTTTCCATCAAAGGGAATTGATAGGACAGTTCCCCGAAAATATTAAAGCTGCTGATCACATAGTCAAAAATCCAGCCCAGGATTCCGCCAATGCCAACTGACAAAAATACCGTAACCCCTGCGTACCACAGGCATTCTGCGATCAGCATACGGGAAACCTGCTTTCCGGTCATTCCCACAGACTGCAAAATCCCAAGCTCCTGCTGCCTTGCCAGCAGATTGGTCATCAGGGTGTTGACCAGATTTACCATGGAGAACACAAACAGGAATGCCAGCAGCAGATAAACACCGCGGGTCATCATCTTTAGCTGCGATTCCAGGGATGCCGCATGGTCTGCTCTGGAAAAGACCGTCAGCACCGGATTTTCCAGCAGGCTGAAAATAGACGCCCTGAGCGCATCCGAGTCCTCCGATGTATGGACATTCCAAACAGCCTCCCTGTTCTCAATGTCCGGGTAGAGCTGATCGGCCAGTTCTTCTGTAAGGGTAAACAGTCCCCATGCGCCGGTGCCCGATGTCACTGACGGTTTCGCAATCCCCATGACCGTTACTTCTATGGCCTTACCGTCCATGGATTCAAAGGTCAGCACATCCCCGACAGCAGGCGTATAGCCATAAAACATACTTAAAAGATGATCTTCCGAATCAGTCACGACCACACCGTTGTTTGCGGCAAGCTCCTCATAATCTGCGCTGCCCTGTTCCAGATTTTCCTCCGGCAACCACTGTTCCATCTGCTCTCTGTCAAATACAGGGAACTTTAATGCAACACTTTCCTGAGGAAATTTCACCGTTGCGGATGTTACTTCATGGCTGGTGATAGATTCCACACCATCTATGGCAAGAAGCTCCTGACGAAGTTCTTCTGTCAATGGATTTTCCCGTGCGATGGCAGGCAATCCTTCCGCGCCTCCCGAATCCATCCAGCTGACCTCATAGTTACAGTGATCTCCCATGGCTTCTATCGCCATCTTTTCGGGACTGATGGAGTTAAGTACCGTAGCGGCTGTTACCAAAAACACACCCGTCAATCCCAAAGATACCAGGGTGATGACCGTCTTTTTCCTGCTCCGCCTAAAGTTCATCTGTGCCATAGAGAACGGCGTAATGCGGTGGTTTTTCTGATCTTTCCGGTCTGTTGCCGTTTCATAACCACTGGAGCGGACCGCTTCGATTGGGGATACCCTCGCCGCCATGCGGACAGGCGCATGAATGGACAGAAATACCGTCAGGGCGCAGGCTGCTGCGGTCGCAGCCAGATAAGGCAGATTGCCCATCCAGCTCCAATGTGCCGGGAAAATAGCAAACCCGATACCCCCTCCAACCAAAAGCCCCAGCGGGATACCGCAAAGAGATAACAGCAATCCCTCCCGCCGCACGATCCGCCGGATCTGTTTTGGTGTTGTGCCGATCACTTTCAAGCGTCCATATTCCCGCATTTTGCCCTTTACGGAAATGAAAAAGATACTGTAAATGACCACGGCACAGGCAACCAGCAAAAGGATTGCCACGGGAATGTAATATTTCATCACGCCGGACTTAAAGCCCTGCATATCGAAATAGTTGGAACTGTAAAAAATCTGATCCTCTGAGACATCGTTGGCAGAAAGGAATGCTGCAATATCCGCCTTGAGCTGCTCCAGTTCCATACTATCAGCACCAGTATAACGAAGCCGAAATTCAAACAGCGGCTCTCCCTGCGCCATCTCCTCCACAAATGCTTCAGATACATAAAGCTGGAACATACGGGAGTCATTCTCCACATCCATGATACCGCTGACGGTATAGGTCTGCTTTCCGTTTCCAAGATTCACTTCTATGGTCTGCCCGACTTCTGCGGGGATTTCAAAATAATCAAGAAAGGCCCGTTCTACCAGAATTTCATTGGCAGCCTGCGGAAGTGTCCCAGTAAAGGAAGGCTTCTTACCCAATTCCATCCAGTTGGCATCCGCATACTCCACAGTCAGAACGCTGTCACCATAGCGGGCGGAACCATAATTCTGAGAAAGGCCCCAGCGTTCCACTTCCGGGCAGGCTTTCAGTTTTTCAATCGTATCACGGTCACAATGTACCACAACCGCCTGATACTGTCCCCGAATGTCCGCCTCCAGTTTTCTGTCACTTCCCGCTCCTGCGCAGAAAATCGCTGCCATCAGGGCAGCCGCCAGAGCAATCGTTACAATCACAAACAGGTTGCGCCGCTTGTCTGTCTGAATACTCCTTACCGCCAGTCTTTTAATAACCGGCCCTGTATCATTTTCAAAAGGCAATGTCATGTCTGCCACCTCCTTTATCCAACGATTTTGCCATCCTCAATCCGCACGATACGGTCTGCAAGCTGGGCAATGGCATCATTATGTGTGATCATTACCAGCGTCTGGTTAAATTCACGGCTTGTTCTCTGCAAAAGCCCCAGCACATCGGCGCTGGTCCTGCTGTCCAGGTTTCCGGTGGGTTCATCGGCAAGGACGATAGCGGGCTTTGACACCAGAGCGCGGGCGATAGCCACACGCTGCTGCTGGCCACCGGAGAGGTTGTTTGGCATATTCTTCAGCTTATCCTCCAGTCCCAGCATGGACACCACATCCGCCATGAATTTCTGATCCACCGTATCCCCATCCAGTTCCACGGGCAAAACGATGTTCTCATGAACATTTAGGATCGGCACCAGATTGTAGTTCTGGAAAATAAAGCCGATATTGCGGCGGCGGAAGATGGTAAGCTGCTCATCGTTCATCTTCGCCAGCTCCTTATCCCGCACCATCACGCTGCCGGAAGTGGGGGTATCCAGGCCGCCCATCATGTGAAGCAGGGTGGACTTACCGGAGCCGGAAGTGCCGACCACCGCCACAAATTCGCCTTCCTCCACAGAGAAGTTCACGCCATCCAGGGCGCGGGTAATGTTCGGCTCTGTGCCGTAGTATTTTTTAAGATCAGTTGTCTGCAAAATTTTCATAACAGTTACCTGCCTTTCTTAATTTATTGAGTATAGGGTAAAGGGCAAACGTTGCAGAATTGTCCTAAATGGCATGAAAATCTATGGTGAATTGCTTCAATTTTAGGACAATTCATTTTGCAGTAAGACTCACACATTTTCATCCTTTAAGACTTCTACAATAATATCCCTGCGGATTCTTCTGGAAGCCGTTCTGTAAATCCCACTGATGACCATTAGTACCAGAACAATATAGGCTGCCAGCCCTAATAACGGAAATACCTGAATGAACTCCATAAAAGTCACATCCTGCATCCACATCAAAACTGCGGCGATCAAAAACAGAATCGGCAATCCAATGACCAAAGGCTTTCCTCCAAGGAAGAACCCTTCTATATGCAGCAAACGATTAAGACCTTTTCTATCCAGCCCCACAGAACGCAGCATGGCAAATTCCTTTCTTCTCTGATACAGACTGTTCAGAATCGCCACTGCTGCCGATGAGATTCCAATGATACCAAATAGTGCAGTCAAACTGTAAACGATCAGCATGGTCGCATCGGTCAGCCGCTCTCTGTCCAAAGCGCGCTGAGTCTTGCTGGAGGTATAGAAATCACTCGTCCCCAGATAAGTACCACAGATATGCTCTGCCTGCGCCTGTACTTCGGCATCCAGCCCATCTTCCACGAGAAGATTCATGTAAGTCCTGTAATTGTAAACTGCACGATCCTCTCCGAAATTCTGGATAATCTCATAGTATTGATCCATCGGCACCAGAATGGGCAATGTATAAAAGGCCATATTACGCCCAATCTCCGGCATTTCAGAAAGTGCAGATGACACCGTCACATCAAAACGGTAATCCCCCTGAATGGAGTCCAGGAACTTCTCTGTTACTTCTAAAGACTGACCTTCTTTGAGTTTTAGATATGGAACCATATCTTTTTTGGCTTCATAACCTCTGGAGTCAGGATTTTTCACAACAGAATTGACAATGAGCGCAGCACCCTGTTCAGAATAAGGCACCCCTGACTGCATGAGATAATCTTCATAGGCGTCCTGTTCCAGACCAATCAATACACATGGGATACGGTAGCGACCATCGCGCTTTGCTACATACTCACCAGCCGCTTTTGTGCCAAATCCTCCAGAGGAAAGAAATTCTTCTGACAGCTCACTTTCTGAAACCCAGATCGCACAGTTCGCCATCGTATAGGTGGCCTGTTCTTCTATATGAGGCAGCTGCTTCAATTCATCCATAAGCGCTGGCTCTATTTTCTGACCAGACTCCATGGTAAGATTGACATTAAAGTGGCTGTCCTGTTCTGCTTTTGTATTGTTAATATCTGAAACGGAAAAAACAGCCAGAAAACTGAACATCAAAAGCATACACAGACTCAGCGTTACCGTACAGGTACGAAACAGCCTCTTATTAGCCGTCATGGAGTTTGCAGAAATATTTCCAAGGAATCCAAAGCACTTTTTCAGGATCGGATGCTTTGCTGATTTTTTCAAAGAAGGATTGCTCCAGCTTTCTTTGACCGCTTCAATCGGGCGAAGTTTTCCCATCTGCCGGGCAGGACCAGAAGCAGCCAGGCGAACCGTCAGGAACGAAAGAATCACAGAAACCACTGCGACCCACGGGGAAAAGGAAGCGGTTATCCGGCTCCCGGTCACTTCCTGCGTCAGGTCAGAGTATGCTGCCAATACGCCATAGGAAAAAAGGTATCCAAGTCCCACAGAAACCAGAATGGGAAGCACAGACAGCCAGCGCGCCTCATATACGATCATCATGCGGATCTGCCTGGGCGTCATTCCAATGGATTTTAAGATTCCCAGCTCCTTTACCTTGCGTTTCGCAGAAATAGAAAAAGCGCCCCGAATGATATAGGCAAATACCGCCATAGATGCTGCCATGACCAAACCCAGCGCAAGCGCAAGTTTGGGAAGGTCACTGCTTAGGAAATGTCCCGGCGCATAAATTCCATACATCCCAAGCAGGGCTGTGTGGTAACGGAAGGGATAGTCACCAAATTCATCCGGCTGCAAGCCAATGTCCTCTGCTATCTGCGGGATGATTTCATAGACTTTTCGCGGCTGCGTCACTTGAAGATACGCAACGATCCCCGTGTCCTCCGATAATGTGGCCGTGTCCAGCCACCCATACGCAGGGTAGCCATTGTATGCGCTGGAAACAGTCATATCAATCTCACCAACGATGGTGTACTGCACTTTTTCTGTTTTCACAAATTCTTCCCCGTTTTGAATGGGGGAAAGAAAATCCACAGTTGTATTTCCAATCCTTCGTTCGCCCAAATCCAGGTTCAGCCGATCTCCAATCTCAACAGATGGATTCTGCTCAAAAAAACTTTTTCCAACCACAATCTCTCCCAGCGCCTGGGGAACCCGTCCGCGCAGGATCAGATTCTTTTCCCGCATACCGCCCCAATAGGCTCCATCACAGTTTTGGATCAAAAGATAGGGCAGGCCGGATGCAGTCGGCAATAAGGCGGTCTGATTATCTCCTTTTACCATGATGCTCTGGATATTTTCGTTATTCCGAATCAAATCCAGCTGGCCGGCATGAATCTCCAAAAGCTGTGCATCCCAATCACCGTAGGCTGCAATCTCCTGCTGCACACTTTGATTCCAATAGCTTTGGACGAATGTGCATAACGAACACAAAAAAGTTGATGCGATCAATATGGCTACCATGATAGAAATGGATGTACGCCGGTTTGCTTTCATATTCTGTTTCGCCAGCCGCTTTACAATCCGGCTGGTATCATTTTCAAATGGTAATGTCATAGTCCTTCACTCCTTTCGCTATCATCCTAACCCCCAAATGTTGCAGAAATATCCCAAAGGCTCAACAGTTTAAGGGTGAATTGCTTCAATTTTAGGACAGTTCTAATTGCTTAATCTATCTCTCTCAACTGCTGCACAATAGACTTTTTCTCCAAAAGATGGATCAGAGCTGCAGCAATTAAAACAGGAAGCAAAATTGCCACTATCATATATCCAGCAAAATGTACTGCCGGGAAATGCCACACCCAAGTATCGTCGCCAACATAATTCAGATAACGAATAATCCCATAACCGACCGCAGTTCCAATCAGGGCAGTGATACAAATGTTCCAAAAAGCCAGCAAGATGCCTTCACACTGCACTGTCTGCCTTAACTGCTTTTTGGCCATACCAACAGAGCGAAGAACAGAAAATTCGTGTTTGCGGGAGAGTGTCGTAGCAATCAGTGTATTTACCAGATTGATAACTGCAAACAGCATGATAAATCCACACAGCCCCCATATCACAAGGCTGGTGCGTTGATACATAGCCTCGCTGTCTTGATAGTAGTCATAGAGAGATTCCATTGTTACCATTGGTGTGGTATCAAGCAGATCATTCATAGTTTCCCGAAGGGCTGGCTCTTGTGAAAGGTCATCCATACGAACCAGCAACTGACTGTTGAAGTTAAAGCCAGATGGCATCATTTGATTCATTAGTTCTTCTGGCAGTAGGAAAAATCCTGTTTTTCCAAAAATTTTACCTCCACCATCATCTTCAAAGATACCATCGCTGATTTCTCCAGCAATTCTAAACTCTGTCTCCTGCTCCCGTATCCCATCAAACCAGCGGAACTTCACCGTATCTCCAACATGAAATGTCCAGTCGTAGATGTAGTCTGCATATTCATTTCGCAACACCAGAATCTCATGACTTTCAGACATAGTTGAATAATCAGCCGTGCCAGTCACCAAATATTTTTCCAAGAGGGCCTGCTGATCTGGTGTGAATGGGGTAATATTTTCTTTTTTAGTCACTCCGTTGTATTCAAATTTTGCCTCTAATGTTTTATATTCCGAAACTTCTGCAACACCCTCCATCTGCGCAATGGTCTGTATCAAATCTTCCTTCAAAGGATTCTTTAACTGGACTCCAGTTTGTCCATGCGGGTCATTCTTGATCGCATTTCGGGAAAGCTCAACTTCAAATTCTCCATATTCTAAAAGCCCATGTCTTGCAAGGCGCTCCATATCCAGAGAAGAAAGGAGTGTTGTTCCGCCCATAAACATGATTCCTGCAATACCTAACGAAAGAACAGTTACAATCCACTTTTTCCGGTTACGAGAACTTCCCATAATAGCCAGTGAAAAAGGGGTGATTTTCCGATGCAGTTTCTTTGAAACAGCAGGAAAACTCTCATATCCGGTGTTTTTTGCTGCCTCAATCGGTGAAATGCTGCCTGCAATTTTTGCAGGCTTGCTCATAGCCAGCCATACCATGCCATAGACAAGAAGGAAAATTACAATACTGGTTATTGCGGTATTACCCCAGCTCCATCCGTTTGGCTTGAACAGAAAGGCTGCAATCCCACCGATTACCAGCCCCAAAGCTGTACCATAAATACAGAAAATCCTACCTTGTACCCGAAGAATTTTCTTAATCTGTTTTGCAGTTGTTCCCATTGTACGCAACTGCCCAAATTCCCGCACCTGATTATGCACATAAATATAGAAAATACTGTAAATCACCAAATAACTAACAAAAAGTACAGCAAAAGAAAAGATCATAACAATCTGAATATCTTCCCAATTCGGCTCCAGAGAGGAAAGAAAACCATCGTTCGGATCAGAATTTTGCGCTGGAATACCATAGTCAGCTTCAATCTGCTTGGTCATGGCCTCAAATGCCTGCTTGGACATTTCATCAGCATGAGCAAATTGAACAGCCAGAGCTGTTACAGAATGCTGGAATTGGCTTCCCGCTTCCGTATATTGTTTGGAACAGAAAAGGGAGTAGACCCGTTCTGTGGAACCACTGTCTGTAAGGCCTACCACAGTAAAGTTTTCCTTATTTCCATCATAAAACGGGATTGTGATTGTTGCCCCCAACTCCGCTGGAAGCCCCAGTTGCTCCAAATATGCCTTATCCACAGCTACATCATAAAGGTCTATGGGATACTGCCCTTCCACAATTTCATCCATAACGATTTGGCTGTTATTTTGCTCGATATAGACAGGGATCACCAGATAGTTTTCAATCTGCGTATTGGCCGCCTGCATATATATCTTTGAATCCGAAATTCTTTCATCATGCCGCAGGGTCTGCATCTGTTCATCGTTCAGATTGTGATATAACATCTGACTTGACACAAGCAATTCTCGTTTTGCTTCGGTTTCCATCCCAATCACAGACAAAGCAAAGCCAGACAGCAAGGCAACTGCCAACGCGATGGTCAAAACAGATAAAAATGTTTTAACCCGGCTTTGACTGATACTGTGCTTGGCATACTTTTTGACAATCCGGCTAGTATCATTTTCAAATGGTAATGTCATAGTCATTCACTCCTTTCTCTGTCATCTTAACCCCCAAATGTTGCAGAAATATCCCAAAGGCTCAACAGTTTAAGGGTGAATTGCTTCAATTTTAGGACAATTCATTTTCATGTGTCTCTTTTATAAAGCCAGATAGATATAAGAAAAACCATTGCTAACTGAATTACAACAAAAAACAGCGTCAGCCAAACGCTCTCATAATAAGAAATATCTGTCCAGAAGAGCACCAGATCTGCCAGAGCCACCACACCAGCCGACCATCTGATTTTTCTCGGAAAGAAGTGCCGGAGCAGCAGCACAACAACAACCGGCGGGATCAGCAAGCAAGCTGCATTGATGAGTAATGTCTTTGTGATTTCCATAAGGCCACCTCCAAATTCATGATGTTGCTGTCAGCATAAATCCCAAATGTTGCAGAATTGTCCTAAAATCCGTTGTCCTCTAAAAATTTTTCAAAAAAGGCAGCCTGCCAAACAGACTGCCTCAGAATTATTTTATGGGCAGGAACACGGAAAAAGTTGATCCTTCCCCAACTTTAGACTCGACGGTAATATAGCCGCCCTGCATGGTAATGATCTCACGGGCAAGGTATAAGCCGATTCCGACCCCATCTATATCATGCACCGCTTCATCCCGATAGAAGCGTTTGAAGATCGTGCCCTGAGAATGCTCCGGGATGCCTCTGCCTGTATCCGTCACATCTATCCTCAAATACATTTCCCAATCCCGTACCCTCACCTGGATGCTGCCACCGGCAGAGGTGTACTTTACCGCATTATCCAGAATGTTAAACAATGCTTCGGAAGTCCAGCGGCTGTCATGGGATATTGTCAGATCAGATGGGCAGTCCACCGACAGGCTGATCTCTTTTTGTTCCATCGGAGCCAAAACACCATTGATGGCGCTCACCAGCGTATCCCCGATCACAGCATCTTGTTTCTCCAGCGTAATGACACCCGTTTCCAGACGGGAAGTTTTCACCATTCCCTGAATGAGAAAATCCAGTTTATCCAGCTGTGTGCCTGTGGCCTGCAAAAACTCCTTGCGCTTTTCTTCTGTCAATGGCCTTGTCAGCATCGTATCGTTGATTAGCTTCAAATTTGCGATGGGGGTTTTGGTCTGGTGGGAAATATCCGATACCAGGGATTGCAGTTCTTCCTTTTCTCCCTCTGCCGTATGTCTGGTTTTCTGCATCACATTATAGAGCCGTTCCAGACGATGGCTGATCCGAGACAGCAGTGTTTCCGCTTCATAGTCTACCTGAGGCCGGTCTGTACTGTCCATCATGTGATCCAATGTCTGGCACAAACCATCGGTGAACAGAGAAAGTTTCTTTTGAAAATAGTTCAGAAAAACCATGCCCCAAATGTAAAATGCAGCTGTCAAAATAATGCCGCAGATGACAACACGCACATCTTTCGTCAACAGGAAAAAAATCAACAGCAGCAAAGCGGCAGTGAGCAGAGTCCCCGCCACAATTTTTCTCAAAAATGCCCTGACAGATAAATTTTGCAGCTTCATCGAGGCTCACCGCCGATCCACTGATAGCCCATTCCATAAGCTGTCTTAATATATTTCCTCTCGTCTGTTTCGATTTTTTTGCGGATACGGCTGATGATCGTCGTCAGCGTATGCTCATCCACAAAGTCCCCATCAATGTCCCACAGCTTCTCTAAAATCTGCCGCTTGGTCAGAATAATCCGGGGGTTCTTTACGAACAGGAACAGGGTGCGGTATTCCTTCGGTGTAAAGTCCAAGGATTCTCCGGCAAGGGACGCACTTTGTTCGGAAAAGTCGATTTTCAGAAAGCCATCATCAAACAGATCATGCCGGGGTGTCCGCAGTTCCAGATTTGCAAAAACCGCCGCTACTTTTTTGCAAAGCACCGTCACAGAAAATGGTTTGGTCACATAATCCGCACCGCCGACTTCATATCCCTTGAGCATATCGCTCTCCTTATCATTGGCTGTGATAAAGATGATATAGGTATGCTGACCGCGATTCCGGATTTCTTCACACAGATCCAGTCCGCTGCCATCGGGGAGGTTAATATCCAACAGTGCCACATCAAATTCATTTTCCCGTAGCTTTCTTACCGCGCTGTCAAAATTAAAAACAGAAATAACCTCATATCCATCAGAGGTCAGATTGTATGCCAATGTCCGATTCAAAAGCTGATCGTCCTCTACAATTAGAATCTTCTTCAAGACATTCACTTCCTTCCTTATTTTTCAACTATATTGATAGGATAAACACAAAATGTTACAGAAATGTCCTAAATCTAAAAATCAAAACATTTTTTATTTTTCCTTACTATCAACATTGTAACATAGCTCATCAAGGATACAACTGCACTTTTTCTATTCCCTCTCACAAAATCAGTATAATCGTATCTGTCAACAGGCATAATAAGGTTATTCCTTTGTGCAAATCGGCACGATAGAATATATTTGAGGTGAACGATTATGCCGATTGATGATTTGACCACTTTGGGGCAAAAAATGCGGGAAGCCCGAAAGAAAAAAGACCTGACACAACAAGAACTTGCGGATCTGAGCCATGTATCTATCAAGCAAATTGCAAAAATAGAAAAAGGAAAAATAAATCAATCTTATTTGATTTTGAAGGCGTTGGCAAAGGTTCTTCCGATCTCTCTGGACACTCTGATCAATCCAGATGTTTCTCCAGAAGATGAGGGAGCCACTCAGATGAAGATGCTTTATTGCAGCTGTCCGTCAGAAATGCGTGAAACCCTCTTGCGCCATACGCAGGAGACCGCGAAAGAACTAACAGAATTATCCGAGAAATTTGAAACGAATTGAGCCGGTGAGTGAAATTTGACTGTTTCCTCACTGGCTCCTTTCATTTCTGCGAAGAAAGGGGCAAGCAATGCCGGTGTTAATACACACCGACCCGCAGAGCGCAAAATCCCTCCGTGATTTTCCTCTCCGCTTGCTTGTTGAGGGCAGCGCCCCCAAGCCCCTTTGAACACAGAATTTCATTCTGTGGCTGCGCGTTCTGCGAACGCTTTTGACCAGGACCAGCTTACCGCTGGCCGTGGTCTTTTTCTTTTTCAACATCCTGTTCTACCTCCATTTTCAGCACTCGATCTACATTGGCCTTTGCCGTTAAAAGCTCCCGCATTTCCTCACGGGAACGCCGGTACTCGGCATAGGTCTTTTTCTTTTCTTCCAGCAATTTTGTGTACTCCGTCTGCAACTCCTTGACCTTAGGCAGCTTCTTAACGCCCATTTCATCAAAGGCATTCTTGGCAGCCTGGTGGAGCAGAATTTCTTCCTCATGTTCTTCCCGGAATTTCTTAGAGTAGCCAGCCTTGCGGTATGCCACATAGACCTCACGGGTCTTGGCATAATTTACGATGTGAGTACGCAGAACAGCAATCTCTGCCATGCGCTTTTCAGCCGCTTTGATCTGCGCCGAAAGCTCATTGTGATGTGCCGTGGCAGCCGCAGCCTTTTCTTCTAAAATCGCATACTCCAACAGGTTATGCTCTGACAGGTAATTCATGGTCTGCGCCATCTGCTTGAGGTTGAACACCTTAGCCCATCGAGCATAACCGGCACCTTTTCCAGCCTGCAATTTTGCCTGAATGTCCACCAGCAGATTGACCTTCGGCGGCTCTGCCTGTGTAACTGTTTTCTTTCGTGGGGTATGCGCTTTCTTCCCGGAGAGAACTGCCTGCAAATCTTCCAATCCATATCCTTCGCCCAGGCTGTCCATTCGGGCTGCTTTCTCCCAGCCGGGGAGCTTCAGGCGATACGATTTTCCGCGCTTTGATACTTCACAGCCGGACTCTTGCAGCAGCTTCAGCAGTTCCTCAAAATCAACAGGGCTTTGTGATAATGCGTTGTCAATCGCCACACGAAGCAGCTCTCGGTGAGAGGGCTTTGCCTGATCGCCCAGCCATTTGTTATAGCTCTTTCCGTGAGGTTTCGGATTCTCTACAATGGACAGTCCGTTTTCGATGCAGATGGTGTCACTTAGCCGACGAACCGCCTTGGTGCTGCCCCAAAAGTTTCGGAATTTCCGGTCATATTCTAAGCTGACTGATGACCAGATAATGTGATTATGAATGTGCGATTTGTCTATGTGAGTACAGACCACAAAGGCATGATTACCCTTGGTGAATCGCTTGGCAAATTCCACACCCAGCCGGTTAGCTTCTTCCGGGGTAATCTCTCCGGGGCGGAAGGACTGGCGCACATGATAGGCAATCACATCATCTGCGCCACGCACTCGTCCGGTAGCGGCAATGTACTGCCGCTTTGCCAGAAGAAACTCTGCATCCGCAGTCCGGCTGTCACACGCATAGCCGGTAATGAGCCTGCCGTTATCTGTTTTCTTTGGATTGGCCACATAGTCGATGATGTCACTGATCGCCCGACTTTCTGTGCGGCCCTTGCCGACATGAAGCGGCATGATTCTTGTGGTTGCCATAGAAGGGACCTCCTTTCTCATAAGCAGAAAAGATATTTTTTGATTTTTCATGGGGATTGACATATTTTCTAAAGTTGCATATAATAATAGTACAAGGTGGGCAACGGCGTGTGTCTGCCAAAGCGTTGAAGCATAATAGCGTACCGGAATGCCTTGTTATGCAGAGCTTTCAGTAGGGGTTGTGCAGTAACCTCAAACCGGAGTAGGCTGCAAAGCCGAAAGAAAATGCTCAAAGCCGCCTTGCGTTGCAGGGCGGCTTTCTTTATGGACAGAGAGGTTTTATGGATAAATTACAAAAGTGTGCAAAAGCATTTGAAAAATTATTGGAAATACAGTATCGAATTATTATTGGCCGAAAGGGAAAAACCGTAGAGTTAGTGATTGGCTTTTCCAAATTGGACTTTCATCATCTGATGGGGCTTGGAAAACTAAAAGATTTGCGGATAGCAAAACAAAATCGCGGCTCTGTATTTGATGAAATCATAATCGGAAGCACCACCTATGAGACTTTAGCGAAAAGCCGTTATCTGCCTCAAATTGAAAATCGGTTTGAACCGTTGGCTTTGATTGAACAACTCTTGGACGATAACCGTCTGGTGTTCCGTTACAATGCAAAATTAAATCAGTTCTCTTTAATTGAAGCGGACTATTTATTATCAACTCCGTTGGAAAACAGCGACATTTACATTTTTATTGCAGAACACAAGGACACCGGAAAATATTTCTGTCGGTCTTTCTTCCCGAAAGAGAAGAAAGATTACACAGAGGGACAGCCGCGCTATACCATGCTCTATAAAGAAAAAAAGAATTTAACTACCGGAGAGACCGTCATCCAATATGACCGCCTAACCCCGAAAACACAAACATAATTTTCTAAATAATTCAAGGAGGTATAACCCAATAATGCAACCAATTTCTGTCGAAGCGTTTGCCAGTATGGTCATGAAGAATAATAAAGGCTATCGAAAAAAGGAACTGGTAAAAACGCTGAACGAAACACTTACTGCCAAGAAAAACGGTGCAAAATGTATTATCTGTGGCGCACCGATTTGGGCAGCGGGAAGTGCCATCACTGGTAGCAACCTGTGCTTTACCTGTACAACAGGTGAAGCGAATGACAGCGACGATTATGAGATAGAGTAACAGGGTGTCGGGAAAATTCCGACACCCTGTTACTCTTATTCATCCTCTGATAGTACATTGTGTTGATCTGCCATTCTAACTGCCGGACGCTCCACGCAGACTTTACACATTCCTCCATATAAAAGGTTCGTGCCTGTTCATCTGGTATGCGCATCAAAAGGCGATAATGCGACCAACCTAATTCAAGACACAGTGTGTCTCGAATTGGGAATGTACAGTAGAACTGCCTCATCTTACGAAGATTTGATTTGTCAAAACCTTTTCCAAACTCAGCATATATTCATAAAAAGTAGGTTTTACAATTCCTCTGGCAATCGCCTGAGAGGTTTGTAGCATCCCGTCCAGCTGTGCAAACCGTTCCAATTTTGTCATGCCCCATCACTTCCTTTCGTGCTACCATTACACATGAATATAGCACGAAAGTAAATACACAAAAGAGAACCTATTTTTTGCAAAATTATACACTATAATATTAGCGTGCATCCATACACACTATCCTTTTTGAAAGATATGAATCACAACTTAGTGGGTGACATCCACCAAGTTACCCACCAAGATGCTGAACTATCAACGGTATCTGAGCAGATTTTGGCTTTCTGCACAAAAACAAAATCAAAGAAAGAGCTTGCAGCATTTTGCGGCTTCAAAGATCTAAGAAATTTCACCTTGAAGCATATCAATCCGCTTTTAGAATCTGGGCAATTGGAAATGACGATTCCCGATAAACCTAAAAGTCGTAATCAAAAATATATTACTGTTCATTCTGAATAAACAAGAAGCAGGACATTGGGTCTCATCTCCCATTGTCCTGCTTCTTTTTCATTTCAGATTATATTCACATCATTTACCCATACACCCTATCCTGGATCGCAAATTTCAAACTCTGTACCTTGCCCAATAACCAAATCGCAGCCAGCGGCAATCCCATGGGGCTAATCAAAAATGCCATGACCAAAAGAATCACACCGTTCTGCGGAGAATAGGTAAGCAGCACAGCCACGCCAAGCAGAGCAATCACGGTACTGAGCAGGCCAAGCACCAGACCGGATATGTAGATCAGCCCCGTGCAGAGCCAGACAAAAAGCGTCAGCACCAAAATGACCGGTGCAGTTACGATCATCAGCAGGCATTTCAAAATCTTCATCCCAATTCCTCCTTCCAGCGATCCAGATACCGTTTGCACAGGGTATCCGCTTCTTTTATATCATCTTCCGTCAGTTCCCGTCTGCCTTTGGTCAGTTCAATCTCCAGATAAGTCTGGTAATCATCGGATAAGAGGTCAAACAGTTTCCTGGGAGTATGGCACACCTCGCCGGTGCAATAATGAAAGTCCTGGTCAAACTCAACCCTTACACATCCATGACGGCTGATATAAACTTCGATGGTCTTATCTGCGGCCAGGTAGTCCGCAAAAATCTCTAACACTTTTTCAAAGGTCAGCATCTGTTTTCACTCCTTTGCTTCTATTCTATTTCATATTATCCGGTATGGACAGGCAAAAGACAAGGATACCGGCAAAAAGAAAAAGCGGAGGGAGGTGCGGCGAAAAGAACGCCGTTCCTCCCTCCGCAAATGGAGTGTCTATCCCTGTTATGAAAGTTTAGAAAGCTGGGTAAGGATTTCCTTCACGCCCTCCCATAACTGTTCCTGCCGCTGGGATATATCCTCCAAGTCAGCATCATAAACCCGCCCGGTCTCATGCACTTTACGGGTCAGCTGATTTAAGTTGTTGCTGGAATATCGCATAAGGGAAACCAGTTCTTTCAGCTCCGGTAAATCCAGCTGCACCACATAGCCATCCAAAGCCATCTTCCGCAGATAGGCACTCAGGTTTTCTGTCCCATATTGTTGCATCTTTTGGCGGATCAGCTCCAGTTCCTCTGCGGACACCCAAAACAAAACCGGAACATCCCGCTTACGCTTTGCCATAGTCATCGCTCCGGTTCCCGTTTTTTCGGGGCGGCAGGCTTATGGGCAGGCAGTTCCTGCTTGAGCTTATCCCGTACAGAGGGACGAGACGGTTGTATCTTTTCTCCCTGAGTACGGCTGCGCTGCTGTTCTTCCCGCACCAGATCAATAAATCCATCCAGCACAGCAGGGTGGCTGTTCAGGACATAACCACATCGGACGGTTTCGGGGTTCTCGTTGGGAATGCTCTTAGCCCATTCTTTGTTGCGTCGGGAGTAGCGCCCATCCCAGTCCTGAAGCTGAACGGTGTTGGCAAGGACCAGCGACACACGCTCCATGCCATAGGTCTCGATCACACCCTTTGCCGAATCGTGACTGAGATACATTCCGTCGAAGTGTTCCCGCACCGCCGCTTCAATAGCCTCCTTGCATTGGAGATTTACATTGTTGGAAGCCCGGTATTGCTCCAGCTCCCCATGTTCTTTTGCATAGGCGGCAGAATGGGGATAAACCGGCGTTGTTTGCAGTTCTTCTTTGGCTCTGCACACATCATCGGCACGGTTCTCAATGCTGTCCCTTATTACATCCATATAGCCGGTCTCCAGCTTTTCAAAATAGCGGTACACATCCGCCAGCGGAGAGGGAGACTCCAAAAGAGCCTGTGCCTGTGCATCGGTCAGGTCCAGTTCCTCCATCGCCATCACGATGTCCTCACGGACAGTATACTCATAGGTGTGGTGCAGGATTTCTTCCGGGGGCTGGCTTTTCAGCCAGTCCCTGTATTTGTCCTGCTCAGCAGCCATCTTTTCATAAAGGGCTGTATTCAAATCGTTGGTATTCATGTTATCGCACCTCCTCATGCTGTTTTGGTTTCTTGTCTATACTGCGGGGCGGCACCGGGCGTTTCAGATGGTCCAATACCGAAGGCCGTGTGCTTTTGGCAACGACAGCTTCATCGTGTGCCGGTCCCTTTCCGTCAATGTTGAGCAGGGTATCCAGCTCCACCAGACGGGCGTTTTTGCTTTTCAGTTCTTCTTCATAAAGGAATGGCTTTCCGACTTCCTCCTTTGCGGCAGCCTGCTGCTGATAAAGGTTATCCAGCTGGGCCTTTGCCGCCTCCAGACGCTGGGGCATCTGGGCGAGGGCATTGTCGATACGAGTAAGGTTTCCGCGCGGGTCTGTACCAAGGGTTGCCCTGTGGGTCATCTGGCCTTTCAGCAGGAGCGTATATTCCTGTTTCCAGGCGGAAAATTCCACGGACATGGCATAGCCCCGGTAGCTGCCGATCTGTACCGGATCGGAGGTTTTGACCTCCTTGCAGGCATCTAAAAGGGCAGCACCGGCGTTCTCCTTATCAGTCAGCAGATCTCCACGGATCTCCATACCGGCAAAGCCGTCCTCCGGGTGCGGGTGAGCTGCCAAAACCTCCAGGTCAGATTCAAAGCCCTTGATAAAGCCCTTGTGCTTTTCAATTTCCTCCGGGAAGTATTTGAGCAGCTGGTCCTCCAGACGATACTGCTTGCTCTGGTGGTCGGCTTTCATCAGCTTCAGGCGGGATACCTCCACATCCAAATCCATACGCTCTTTGATACGGGGGTCTCCGGCGCACAGAGCCTTGATCTCGGCAAAACTCAGAGCCGTTTCATCCACATCATCGCAGGAGCGCACCGGCGATTTAGAAGTCATGATCTGGCTGATGAATTTCTGCTTATTCTCCACAGTCTGCCAGAGGTATGCGTCAAAGGTTCCTTCGGTCACATAGCGGTACACATGGACAAGGGGATTCTGGTTGCCCTGGCGCTCGATACGGCCCTTTCTCTGGGCAAGGTCTCCCGGTCTCCACGGGCAGTCCAGGTCATGAAGTGCCACCAGACGGTCCTGCACATTGGTGCCTGCGCCCATCTTGGCGGTGCTACCCATAAGCACACGCACCTGACCGGTACGGACTTTAGAGAACAGCTCCTTTTTCCGCACTTCGGTGTTAGCTTCATGGATAAAAGCGATCTGGTCGGCAGGCATCCCCTGAGCAATGAGTTTCTGACGAATATCGTCATATACCGTAAAGGCCGGTTCCTGCTCCGGCAGAGGCACAGCGCCTTCCAGTGCATGAAGCAGTGGATTATCCAGTGTTTTCGCCGCCTTGCTTGCAGGGGCTTTTGCCTGCGGTGTAGAAATATCGCAGAATACCAACTGGGTCAGCTTGTCAGCTTCGCCATCCCGCCAGATCTGCATGATATTGTCCACACACTGATTGACCTTTGTGCCGGGTTCGTCCGGCAGCAGCTGGTTGACAATCCTCTGGTCCAGTCCCAGCTTGCGGCCATCCGAGGTTATCTTGAGCATATTATCCTGGGACGGGTCAACGCTGCCGCTGTGGACCTTGGAGGCGCGCTCGGAAAGAGCCTTGACCATTTCCTTCTGATGTCCGGTAGGTTGCGCCACGATATTGTGGTATTCCACTTCCGGGGTAGGAAGATTCAGCTGGTCGGCAGTCTTGATGTCCGCAACTTCTTTGAACAGGTTCATCAGCTCCGGCAAATTAAAGAACTTGCTGAATCTCGTTCTTGCCCGGTAGCCGGTTCCCTCCGGTGCCAGCTCCAATGCTGTGACGGTCTCCCCAAATCGGGAAGCCCAGCAGTCGAAGTGGGTCATGTTCAGCTCTTGCAAGCGTTCATACTGAAGGTAACGCTGCATGGTGTAAAGCTCGGTCATGGAGTTGCTGACCGGTGTGCCGGTGGCAAAGATCACGCCACGGTTTCCGGTGATCTCATCCATGTAGCGGCACTTGGCAAACATATCGGAGGATTTCTGCGCGTCCGATGTGGAAAGACCAGCCACATTCCGCATTTTTGTGTATAGAAACAGGTTTTTATAGTTGTGGGCCTCGTCTACGAACAATCGGTCCACACCCAGCTGCTCAAAAGTTACCACATCGTCTTTTCGCCCCTCGGCTTGCAGCTTTTCCAGTCTGGCTTCCAGAGACTTACGGGTACGCTCCAGCTGCTTTACGGTAAAACGCTCGCCGCCGCTGGCCTGCACCTCTGCGATGCCCTCGGTGATCTCGTCGATCTGCTCATAGAGAAGCCGTTCCTGACGCTCCCGGCTGATGGGGATACGCTCAAACTGGCTGTGTCCCATGATGATGGCGTCGTAGTCACCGGTCGCAATACGGGCGCAGAACTTTTTGCGGTTATGGGTCTCAAAGTCCTTTTTGGTTGTGACTAAGATGTTGGCGGAAGGATAGAGGCGCAGAAACTCCGACGCCCACTGCTCGGTCAGGTGGTTTGGAACCACAAAGAGAGATTTCTGACACAAGCCCAGGCGTTTGGCCTCCATAGCAGCGGCCACCATCTCAAAGGTTTTGCCTGCGCCCACCTCATGTGCCAGCAGGGTATTACCGCCATACAGCACATGGGCGATGGCGCTTTTCTGGTGTTCCCGCAGGGTAATGGCCGGGTTCATGCCGCCAAAAGTGATATGGCTGCCATCATACTCACGGGGACGGGTAGAATTCATTTCTTCGTTATACTGGCGCACCAAAGTCTGGCGGCGTTCCGGGTCTCTCCAGATCCAGTCCTTAAAGGCTTCCCGGATCGCCTGCTGTTTTTGGGCGGCCAGGGTAGTCTCCTTGGCATTCAGCACACGGCGCTCTTTTCCGTCTGCGTCCTCTATGGTGTCATAGATACGGACATCCCGCAGGTTCAGACTGTCCTCCAAAATCTTATAAGCATTGGCGCGGCTGGTCCCGTAGGTGGTGTAGGCTGCCACATCGTTATAGGATACGGAAGATTTTCCTTTGATCTGCCATTCAGCGGTAAAGGAGGAATAGTTGACCTCGATGCTGCGCTGGAGGTAAAACGGGGTGTTGAAGGTCTCGTACATAAACTGCTGGATGTACTCTTTGTCGATCCAGGTTGCACCCAGGCGCACCTCGATCTCCGACGCATCCAGGTCTTTGGGCTGGGCGGCAGTAAGGGCTTCCACATTGACTGCAAAGGAAGGGTCCTGCTGTGCCGCACGCTGCGCCTGACGCAGTTTACGGCGTACATTGCCGGAAAGGTATTCATCGGCAGTCACATAATGGGGAGTGCCATCCTGCTCCAGTTGTCCCGGTACACGGAAGATCACACCTTGCAGCTCTCCGGCCAGTTCTTCTTTTGTTTTTCCGGTAAGCTGGCTCATATAGCCCATATCCACACAGGCTTTTTCCGAGATGGACACCGCCAGTGCTTCGCTTGCCGTATCCACGGCAGCCACCGCCTGATGGGGCTTGATGGTGCGCTTGGTGAACATATCCGCCTTGCGCTCCAGCTTTCCGTCCTCGTCGATGACTTCCAGCGCACAGAGCAGGTAATAGGAAGAATCGTCTGCATAGGCCAGGCGGTTTGCACGGTCATTGATGAGACCGTATTTGGCAGAAAAGCTGTCATAGAGCTGGTTCAGTTCCGCCTGCTTTTCCCGAATGGTGCTGTCAGGAACCGCTGCGTCCATCTGAAGGTCGATCAGTTCCTGCACACAATCCCGCAGTCCCACCAGACCTTTTACACGGGCTTCGGCAGTAGCATTGAGGTCAGGGCGCACCATGCGGCTGTTTTCCCGGTAGTACACCTGCCCGTCCACAATGGCATAGGAATAGTTCTTCACATCGGGGTCGGCAGGAATGGAGGTGTCAATGGCTTCGCCTTCGCCCAGCTCCGGCAGCTCTGCCTCCTGATAAGTACCATGAATATGAGAAACTGCTTCCTGAAGTTGCTGTTTCAAACTCTTTCCACCATCCGGTAAACATTCCAGCCTTGGACCAAACGGACCCGGAGTTATTTCCAATCTGCCCAGCACCATTTCAGGATGTTCCTTAAAATAGCGATTGACATTGACAAAGTTATGGCGTTCTGTGCCTTCTTTGTTTGTATGGAATTGGCTTAATAAATTGTCCGTTTCAACCCAGTCAGGCATCATTTCTCCTTGCATTCGCGGAATCTCCCGTTTTTGTAGAAAAATGATGTCTGTGTTCATTTCTGTTCCGGCATTGGCAAGAAAAGCATTGTTTGGCAAACGGATAGCTCCTAATAACTCACAACGCTGTGCCATATAATTCCTTATGCGGCTATCTTTCTTATCCAATGTACCTCCGCTGATTCCATTGGAGGTAATAAAGGCAATAATTCCTCCTGCCCGAACTTTATCAATCGTTTTAGCAAAAAAATAGTCGTGAATCAAAAAATTGTGCCTGTTATATGAGGCATCATTTAACTTGTAATCTCCAAAAGGCACATTTCCAACTGCAAGATCGAAAAATCCATCTGAATACTGAGTTTTTTCATAACCTCCAATTTCAATATGCGCCTCTGGATACAACTGCTTTGCAATACGCCCAGAAACAGGGTCCAGCTCCACGCCGTACAAACGGCTGTTTCTCATTTCCTCCGGCAGCATCCCGAAGAAGTTGCCCACACCCATAGACGGCTCCAGAATATTTCCGGTCTCAAATCCCATACGGCCCACCGCTTCATAGATGGCCTGAATGACCGTAGGGCTGGTGTAATGGGCGTTGAGGGTGGAGCTTCTGGCGGCGGCATATTCCTCTGGGGTCAGCAGCTCTTTCAGCTGGGCATACTCTGAAGCCCATTCCGGTTTCTCCGGGGCAAAGGCATTAGAAAGACCGCCCCAACCCACATAGCGGGAAAGAACCTCCTGCTGTTCCGGCGTTGCCTGTCCGGTGGTTTCCTCCAGGTATTTCAGCAGCTTGATTGCCTCGATATTGGCCTGGAACTTGGCTTTCGGACCGCCTTCTCCCAAATGCTCATCGGTAATACGGAAGTTTTGTGCATTGCTGCGCAGGTTAGCCTTGTATTCCTCATAGGAGGCTTCCTCGGCAGCTTTGACATTCGGGAAGGTCTGCCACTGGCCATTGACCTGAATGGAAACCGGGTGTTCGTCCAGCACTTCCTCAAAGGTTTTTTCCGGCTCTGTCACAGGGGCTGGCGGCTCCGGCTCCTCAATATGCAGCCGTTCCACCACCACATCATAAGGCAGATTGTTCTTGTCGCCCGGATAGACGGCCACGGTCTCGGAATGGAAGGTCGGGGATTCGGCAGTTGGTTCTGACTGCTCCTGTCCAAAGCCATCCAGCTTACGGGCATACATCCCGCGCAGCAAAGGCGCAACTTCATCCCAGCGAAAATACAGCACAGCCAGACGCTTTTCCTCTGCGTCCAGGACTTCCAGCTCCATGCCCTGTGCCGTGGTACGGTAATCGGCAATATCGCCGGTCTCCAGATTCAGAGTCTCGATCTCATGGGGATAGGCTCTACTCAGCCAGTAGGCGATCTCGCTGTTGCTCCTGCCGGATTGCAGCAGCGTGGAAACCTGTTTTTTATCCGCTTCATCCATCAGTCCATGAGCCAATACATCCCGCAGGTCCTGATCGGCTTTGTTCGGGTCAACGGGAAGAAACTCGGTATAGTAAGCATTGCGGCGATCTGCACGAAGCAGCTGTTCAAACTGTTCTTTGTGTTCTGCACGGTAGATGGGATACACCATACCGGTGGGCAGAAGCTGCACGGTGTCATCCCGCAGCTCGGTGATCTGATAGGCGTCATCCTCGATATACACGGTATCGCCCACGGCATAAACTGGGGCGGCAGGGTCATAGGAGGTTCTTTGCGGAGTTGGGCGGCGAACTGCATCATATTCCTCATCGGAAATGGAAACTTCGGAAGGCTGCTCTGTCTCGGCAGCTGCGATCTGCTCTGCATCCGACATCACCTGTTGGATAAATGGGTCATTGTCCAGTTTTTCCGGCTCTGTCACCTGACCGTTGACAATCCCTCTTTCCTCCAGGGCTTCCCTGATGGCGATAGGGTCGATGTTGTCAAAACGGTCCTGTTCTTCTTCGGTATAGAACCGGTCCTCCTGAATGAGCTGGGCAATCCGGCGCTGTACCTTCGGCCAGGGCAGCTGCATTTCCTCCGGGCTTCCGGCACGAGTAATGAACAGGCTGTTGCTGTTACTGCCGCCGTATTCCTGAGCCAGCCATGCAGCGGTATCTTTCTCTCTTGCATGGTCTTTCATATAGCGGACGACAGCGTGTTTACTCTCAATATTGCCGTTCCATGCACAAAGGGCAGTATCAATATCTTCTTGAGAAAGAGGGCGCAGAAGTTCATGGAGCTTTGGATAGGTTTCGTCGATCACTTCCCGGTGCAGACGCTGGCGGAACTCCGGTATATCAGAATAAAGGCGGATCAGCTCCATATCCTTAGAACCAAGGACCGCACGGCGCACAGCAGCATTGCCCTCGATGACAGCATTTTCACGGTCAGAATGACCGCAGGCATTGCAGTATGCGGCATCCTCGGAAATGGCGGCAGTTACCACAGGCTTATACTGCTCAAACTGCTCCCGAAGGGTAGGCTTTGGCGTTTCTTCCTCCACCTCCGGCTGCTGGGCTTGGATGGCATCTTCTTCGGCCAGTTCCTTTTCAGCCTGGATTTTGTCATACTGCGCCTGTTCCTGTTCGGTAAGATAGCGGCCTTTCTGAACAAGAGAGGTAATGCGCTTGGCAACATTTTCCCAGTTCAAGTGAACATCCGGGCAGTCCTGCTTTTTATAGTGCACTCCTTTTCCGTCGTGGCCTTCGCCGCTAAAGGTTGCGCCGGACAGTGCATGGGTGTAGCCGCCCATGCCATACTCGTTCTTGAGGAATCTCACTTTTTCCTTATCCGTATGGTTTTCCATGAAGAAGGCATAGATACGGCCTTTACCACCAGAGATACCGCTTCCTCTGGTCATGGCGGCGTCGATCTCATCCTCGGTAATGAAGTGCTGGACGATTGGCATTTGGGAAAGGTCAGAAGTAAAAGTTCTGCGTGGTAGGTCAAGTTCCTTCAGGTTCTCCCAGATCTCCCTTGGTTTATGATAGTGAAAGCGCAACAGGTCACGGTTCTGCTGATAGGCGGTCCAGAAGGCGGCGTATTCTTCCTTGAGGGCCTGGCGGAAAGCCGGGTCACTCAGCTGCTCCGTCAGACGGTGGGTCTCCTCCGGGAACCCATTGCCTTTGATCTCTGACAGGCAGGACAAATATCCGGCTTCTCTGGCGTCCTCACTGAGATCGTGATATAGGTTCCAGAACTTTGTGGCAAGGAGGGAGCGTTCATAGCCTGCCGCTTCTGCAAGCTCCACATTGGAGGCAAACTGGCCGCTCTCCAAAAGCTCCCCAATACGCTCCGCGGCGCTCTCCCAGGAAATGACCTGGGCAGACCTGTCATAACGGACAGACTTCCCGTGAGAAAGATGGATACCATCCTCGGCATACCATGCGCTCACGCTGCCAAGGCCGTTGCCGCCGTGGTACAGCGTTTTCAGTATCTCGGCAATCTCAGCGGTGGTTTTCTGTTTTTCAAATGCTGCAACCACACGCTCTCTCTGACGGTCTGTATTGCCGCCCAAACGCAGCACATGGTCGATGTCATTTTGGGCAAAAGAAAAAGCAGAGGATGTATGCGCTACATTCTCTGCTTCATCTATGGATTGGATCTGTTCCGCTTCGGAGAGGAACAGGTTTAGGGTCAGCTGTTGATAAGCTCCGCCATCAGGATCTCCTCTGCCTGGGCTTTGCAGGTGTTCATCAGCCCCACCCACTTCATGGGATCGCTGGCTTTCAGTTCCTCGGTGGCTCCCGCTTCCTTCGCCAGCTGGGGCATCATCTGCTCCAGTCTGTTCTGGGCGGTCTCGTCGATCTCCAGAAGGTGCGGGTACAGCTTCTCGCTCAGCAGCATCTGGTTGTAGAGGATGGGACGGTGTTCCTTCAGATAGGTTTTCCTCATCCTGCCGTACTTGCCCAGGGGTTTCTCCGGCTGCTGGCTCAGCTTCAGGTCGGGAATCAGATAGTCTCCGTTCTGGATGTAGGTCATGGGATTGTTCATCTTGCTTGCTCCTTTCTTCTTGGGTGGCTTCGCGCTCTGCATTTCGGACGGTGACGCCGATCTGCCGCAGCACCTGCTGGTTGATCTGGCTGACCGCTGTTCCCAGCGCCCCGATGGTGGACGGGGTGTTGAAATCAAAGATCGCCATGAAATCTTCGTGGTCGAAGTAGCGTTCCGGCTCCAGTCCGCAGCGGGACATCAAAGCGTAAGTGATGCTGACGGTGGCGGCTGCCTTGAACTGCACTCCGATGTTATACTCATCATATTCCTCCAAAAAGGAACCGTCAACGATATAGAAGAAGTCCTGCTGATGCTCCGTCCAGTATTCCTCAGCCAGTTTTCCGGCTACCTTGGTGAGCTGTCCGGCAAGGTCATCACCATAGACATCGTAGGTGCGCTCCAGCATGGCCTGCACCGAATCCAGATGGCGCTCCTCCAGCTGCCATAGCCAGGGAGTGCGGGAATGTTCACGGGTTCCGGTGTCGGAAATGTCAAAGACATAGCGCAGGCGGGGTCTGTCCCCGGAATCGTCCACCAGAGCGATCCCCTTGGAACCGCGCCTTACATATCGGCCCATCTTTTCATTCCACAAATCGTACTCCGCACAGGCGGTGGCGTCCGGTCGCTGGGCGTAGATCATCAGCTGCTCATGGAACGGGTACTTGTAAAGGCGGGAAGCAGTGGTGAGAAACCCTGCCCATTCCTGCCAGCTCCCCGTGAGCTGTGTTGCCACCTTGTCCGCCATCTGTGCATATAGTTCAGCTTTGTTTGGCATGGTGTTCTGTCCTCCTTTCGGTTTTTGGGTAAAAGAAAAGCAGGAAACCTAAGATTTCCTGCTGGGTGAAACTGTGAATATTACATTTTAGTTATTTAATATCTCTGCAATCGTGTTTGGTGCATATTTATTGAGTTCATGTCCTGCATTTGGAACGATGTGCAAAGTAGCTTGTGGTAGCAATTCTTTTAGCTGCTTAGAAGCCTTCAGATTGGCAGTATCCTTTTTGCCACACAAAATTGTCACTGGACAAAGAATATTGTTTAATTGCACAGTAAAATCCAATGACCGCATAGAGTGAGCCAATTTTATGGTGCTGCTTTTTGATAGTCCCATACTTTCAAAAGCCTTGTTTGGCATACAACGGAAGATAAGATTTTGAAAATCTATCAGTAAACTTGGAACTTTATATTGTGCGCCAATCAAAACCAGCGAAGCCACTTTTTCCTCATGCCGAATAGCAAAATCAATCGCAAGAAGCGCACCTAACGAAAGACCACAGATACGAAGCGGCTCTTTTACTTCTGAATACCGCTGTTCTAAATCGCCCAAAATCTTCAAATATGATATTTCATCTTCTGTTGAAGAAAAAAGTTCTGGACAATCGACATCGGAAATTGATAGTTGTTGGACTACTTCTTTCCAGTCCTGTGCAGTTTGTCCCAACCCATGTAAAAGAACCGTTTTCATTCAACACCTCCTAAGTTCAAGATATTCATCAACGCACAAACAAACTGGAAGTTGTTTATTTCTTCTTTTTCGGTTTTGGGGCTGGCAGTTCATCATACATTGCATGAAACAAGCCTGTCAAAAATTCCTTATTATCAACTTCATCTACCAACAACATCTCTTTTGCTCCCTCATAAGGTAATTCATACGGAGCTGTCGGCATATAACTAATTGCTGATTTTACTGGTTTAACAAGTAATCTATCATCATAGATACCGCCTACAATCTTGCCACGATAATAAATAATAAATTCTCCCATCATAGCTCGATAAGTAATTTCTTCTAACTCAGATAGCTGCCCTAAAATAAACTCTAAGTATTCCTTGCTTGATGCCATATATCCACCTCAAATTCCTATTTGTTGTTTATGCTTACATTATAGTTCATTCATCCCTCCAAGTATAGTGGGATTTTGTAAAGAATTGAGAGAAACCGTCTTTCCATCGAACAGTTTCTCTCACTATATCATCCTGACACGATCAATTTACTGGTCAAAATCCGGGTACAGCTCCAGCTGGGCAAAGTCCTCATCGGTCATCGCACAGAGCTTCGTAAGGGCGCTGTCGGTCAGCTCCCTCAGTTCCGTTTCCTCCGGTGATAGTTCGCCGCGCATTTCACGCAGGCTGTCGATCAATCCGGTGCGGCTGCCGGTATTGTAAATGCACATCAGGTTCATTTCTTCAAAAGTAAAGTTTCCCATATCAAATCTCCCTTTCCGCACTCTTTTTGGGTGCTGTCTTTTTGTGTTCTGCTTTGGGCTGGCTTTTCAGCTGATCCACAACGGATTTTTTCTTTTCCCGTTCCTCCCGATGGGTGGCGGCTGCCAGATCCATCAGGGAAATAGGCTGACCGCTTCGGGCCTGCTGTTCCAGCTCTGCTACCGTAGGCTCTTTTGTGCCATTGTTGATGATACCGTCGATCATGCCGTAATCGTCCTCCACGGTCATCTCCGCATTTTTCAGAGGATTTTGCGGCAAGAATCCAGGGATCTGGGTAAAACCAACGCTGTCACAGTAATGACAGGATACCTTACCGTCCTGCCTGATCGCAACGATGTCGCTGACGCTCATAGAAGGATGGTGGTAGTCTGCCGGATGATTGTTGTTGAACTGATTATAAAGCTGTTCAACAGCATCCTGCGGAGAATTGCAGGGTTCCAACGGCGCAGTATAGACCAGATCATAGTTTTCACGCTTTACTTCCTGCCCGATGGATCGGAGCCAGTCCATCCCTTCATAGCGAATGTCACGCAATTCATCGGTATGCTTTACCTGATAGATGGCAAAGCAATCTCTGTTCTGGGAGAGAAATGCCTGTTCTCGTTCCTGCTGATGTTCCTGACGCTCCATGATCTTTTCGTGGAACTGAGGGCTTTTCTCCCATTCCTCACGATCCACACCGAAAAGACCGCCATGATCCATGATTTCCTGCGGGTCAAACACCATGCTCTCCGTATTGTCCTCATGCAGCACATAGACGGTCAAACCGGCGGCATCCAGTTCCAGCGCCCGTTCTCTGGTAACAGGGAGCATCCCGTCATAAGAGTAGCCATATTCCTGCATATCCGGTGTGGAGACCTGCTCATCGGGCATGGGGTATTCATCCAGTGCCTGCTCCTGTGCTTCCGGCAGCTGGGAAGAAGTAGCCATCTGACTGGCCTCTGCCTGCATCTGCTGATAGGCAGCTTCCTGCAAGGTCTCAATGATGGACAACGGTGCGTATTTTACCGAGTCTTTGCCCAAATCGTTGTCATCACAAATCTGGAGAACTGCCTTCATGCGGGAAAGCTCCGGCATATCCAGCTGACCGCCATCCATCTCTTTCATGGACGCAGCATCGTAAAGGGTGTAGTCCCATCCGCTGTCACAGGGCTGGATATGAAGATAGGTGGCATCGTCGATCAGAAACAAAGCCTCCTGCTGATTGGCGTCCGCCCCCAGCACCTCCATTTCTGGCATGGCCGCAGCCAGTTCCTTTACCGCTTTCTGTACCAGCGGATTGTCACGGTAATAGTCGATTGCCTGGATGGTATCCAGGTCAATGGTCTGCCCGGTCAAAATCGGAAAAGGTCCTTCATAGTCGCTTCCATCTTTCAGCTCAAAGCCAATGCCCTTGATCCCGTTCATTCGCTCTGCCGGAATCTCCTGATAAATGCGAATTGCTTCCTCCAAAGACAGGTTATCGTGGTATTCTCCGAGGTTTGGAAACTCCATACACTCTGCTGCATAATAACAAATGGTTTCTTCCTTACTTACCGCTTCTCCGGCAGGGGTAAGGTCATACTCCTGAATTTCTTCCGGTGAGAGTTTTTCCAGGTATTCCACATAACCAAATGCCTGTACCTTTCCATCCTCGTAGTTTTCCAGTGTTGATGTGAAATGTACCTTGCAGCCCTCTTGGAAGGGATAAACACCCGCATCAGCCGCCGCCTTTGTGATGTAATATCGAAAGGTTTCGGACTCTTTTTGTATTTCCGAGGTGGCAGTGGTCATTTCTTCTTTGGGGTGCAAATCAATCCCACGCTCTTTGCAGATTTCCTTATAGTGGCGCTCAATGTCAGAGATCAAAGTGCCGGAGGTCTTATTGATGGTCTCCAAACTGGCTCTCAGTTCTTTCAGTTCCTTGCCCTGACTCCAGCTGGCAATATAGCCGAAGCTGTTTTCTCCGGTCTCGATGCCAAAATACTTGCAGACTGCATAGGAGATGCTTTCAGCCTCCACTTCCTCCGTGTGGCGGTCTTTCCTCTGTTCTTGCAAAAACTGGGCGAGGGTAGAAAAGCCGCCAACAAAATTCAGCCCTTCTTCCTCGGTCAACCGAAGATACCCTTCTTTTGAAAGGTCTAAGGGTTCTGCCAGAATCACAGAGCCTGCATGATTTACACCAACTCGGTCCTCCACATAAATCGGATCGCCGGGGTCATAGTCAGAACCGCGCAGGTCGTAGCAGTAAACGCCCTCCGGCAGAGTATCACGGGCAATCCGCCCATTGGAAAACAGACCGGGTTTATCAAACAGCTCAATCTCCTGATACTTCTCGTCATTGGCAATCTGAATCTTTTTCTGATTGTGGAGCTTGCTATGGGCAATCTCGTGGACTGTGGCCGAAACCGTCTGCACCTCACTCATGCCCTGACGAATGGCGATTTTCTGATGATCGGCAGAAAAATAGCCGTCCGTATCGGCGGCCATTGCTTCAAAAGTGATCGGCACCGGCGCACTGCGGCGCAGAGCCTCTATGAATGCCTCATAATTGGGCACATTTCCTGAAAGGGAGGAAGCAAGCTCCGGCAAAGGTTTCCCGTCAGTCTGGCTCACATCAAAGACCTTGACAGGGCGGAACATGGGGATTTCGATTTCTTTTTCCTCTGTAACGATCTTTCCGTCTTTATCCAAAATCGGAGCCTTGGTATCCGGGTCCAGTTTCTGCTCCTCGATTTTCTTCTTGTACGGTGTGGGGGCGATGATGGTAATGCCATGCTCGCCCTTTTTTACATGACGCTCAAACTGGTCTTTCCACTTATTGTATCCGGCTACCAAAGTGGCGTCCGGCTTCTGCATATAGATGAGCATGGTATTGTTTACCGAATAGCGGTGGAAGCGGGACATGACGGACAGATAGCGCATATACTTTTCACTCTCGAACAGTTCCTTGATGCCCTGCTCGATGCCGTCTGTGATTTCCCTTAGCCGCTCTCGGTTGGTGGGTTTGTTCTCAGCCATGATTTTCAATCTCCTTTCCAAGTGTGTGATTTCTGCTGTGTGTTCTGCAATCCATGCCTTTTGTTCTTCTTCACTTTCATAAAGAAAAAGGTCCAGCAGGTACTCTACATAGGTTTTCTTCTGGATCGCTTCCACAAAGCGGGGGTGCGGTTCTTCCTCCGGTGTCCTGGGAGAATTGTCGGCCTCCCATTTTTTCAGCAGATAGTAGTAATCGGACAGTACGCGATAACACCGCTGCCGGTCCTCACGAAACTGCTGTGCCTCGGTTTTCTGCCGGACATACTTCCTGCGGGGAGGGGCCTGACTGTCATAGATCAGGCCAAAGTCCTGCGCCAGTTTCTCCGCCGCTTCTTTTGGGGAGAGGTCAAAGAGCTTTGCGGTAAAGTCGATCACATCCCCATCTGCACCGCAGCCAAAGCAGTGGAACCGCTGGTCTACCTTCATGCTGGGGTTCTTATCATCGTGAAAAGGACAGCAGGCCATACCATTTCGTTTGACCTCGATCCCATAAAACGCTGCCGCTTCTCTGGTGCTGACCGACTGCTTGACTGCTTCAAATACATTCTCTGCCATGTGCCTTTAACTGCTGGACTTTCTCACAGGGGGCTGGTATCCGGCAGCTTTCGCACGCTCACTGGCAGCTTTGCGGCGTTCTGCGCTGTATGGCTCCCTGACTGATACACACCGCTTGGGGACGGTAAAGTTATGGGCGTCCTTTCGGGTGATCTGGTCGGGGTGCTTTTTTGCCAGCAGTTCCAGCTTCTCCATCAGACGGGGATCGTGGGTGTAGACCTCAGCCATTGGTTCTGCCTGGTTATAGAGGAGAATGGTTTCCCGTTCCACTAAAGAGAGCTTCATCGGCTGCCTCCTTTCCGCTGGTCAAACTCCAGCTTGAAGTTGGCGTACTGTCCATCATCCTCCAAAACCACAGTGGCATCGTAGGTCTTGCCGATTTTCTCCGAATATAGTCCCGTCACACGGACACGGCCATCTTTCAGCAGCGCAGACACCACAGCCTTGGTCGGCTGTTTTTTCTTGGCAGCCCACCATTTGTTATTTTTCCAGATTGCAAATTTGCAAGAATCATTCTGACAGAAGAAGCCTTTTTGCAGTTCTGCAACTTCACCGCCGCAGCGAGGGCATTTGCCTACCACCTCACGGGGCGGAGTGAACAGGTACTCGGTTCCCTTGATGACCTGATAAGTCCCTACCAGGTCTTTCAGCATGGCGCTGATCCCGTCCAAAAACTCCTCCGGGGCAAGCTGCCCGCGCTCAATCTCGCCCAGGCGGTACTCCCACTCAGCAGTCAAAAGCGGCGATTGCAGCTGTTCCGGCAGGACCGTGATAAGGGAAACTGCATCGTGGGAAGGGAGAAGCTGCACCGTTTTCCTGCTCTTTTTTCGTTCCAGAAAACCGGCAGATACCAGCTTTTCCAAAATACCGGCACGGGTGGCCGGTGTCCCCAGACCTTTTCGCTCGGCATCCTCTGGCATATCCTCTTTTCCGGCAGTCTCCATCGCGGACAATAGGGTGTCCTCTGTGAGGATTTGTCAAGGTAGGATGTGGATTATTTCTTTTTGCTGGTACATTCATTCATAATCAGCGTATTCACGCTGTCCGTAAAAGTCCGCTTGGTATTCTGCGGAAAATGCACTCTTACCCGATAAGTGGTATTACCTATCTTTTTCTTGAAATGCTCTGTATTCACTTTCTTGCTTTCTTCCATGTTCTTCTCCCTTCACGCAAAAAGGACAGCTACAAACCATTGCTTGTAAACTGCCCTCTCGCTGTTATAATGACTGTTCATTTTTCTTCCTGCTGTGTATCTGACTGCGTTGATTTTGCTCGGCTTCTCGGGTCATGGCAAGCATTTTATGGTTATGCTCAATAACCTCTGTTGACGCAAGCTCCGTAACCACTCTTGCATAGTCGGGATTGCTCTCCTGCAATTGTTCTTCCAGTTTTGCCTTTTCCGCTGTCCATTTCTTCGGTGTAATCTTCTCATCAGAGGAAAGCATTTTCTTTAATTTTGCACGATAACTGTCGTATTCTCTAAGCTCCGTTTCATGCTCCTTATCATATTTACGCTTGGCAAATCCTTTCAGCGAATTACTCGTCTTATGATACACGATATAAGGCTCATAATCACTGTATGCCACAAGCAACTGCTCCAGTCTTGCTATCTGCTCCGCAAGCTGTTGTCTCTCCGCTGACAGCTTCTCATAGGCTGGCTCTCGCTGTGTCTTAAACTCCTGCAACTGCTCAAAGCTCTCAATCTGATTTGCCACAACAAAACGCTCCATTCTCTCCTGCTCCTGCAATGACTGTCTTTGAGAAATCTTCCTCAAATATTTGCTCTTGATTACTGGCAATTCCAGTCTGCCCTTTTTGCCGACAACTGCTCTAATCATATCAAGGACTTCATTTGCAGTATTGCGTACTGCTTCAACTGGCTTGGAATTAACAAGCTTCTGCAACTGTTCCTCTGCTTTTGCCACAAGCATTTTTGCAGTAAGAATAGCCTTATTCTGCTCCATTATCCTGCGGTTGACATTCCCTCTCTCTGTCTGTATTCCTGCCCTTTCCAGCGCACTGGCTTTCTCTCCCAAATGTATCTGTGGTATGGTATCAAGCCCCTGCTCTGCAAATGACCTATGCTCCCAAAAATTCTCCCTTAATCCGTTTTTATCATTGACCGCATTTATGGTGTCAGCTAAATCCTTGCGCCACTTCCTGGCATTCTCCCTGCTGTTCCATCCAGTCACATCCTGCGTGGTGCATTTATATTGCCCATTCTTTTTTCTTATCTTGTTTCCGTCTGCGTCCAGTGCATAAATCTTCTTCTGCTTATCTCCCCATGAACCATCTTCCAAAATAGGACGCATGGTAAGCATAATATGGCAGTGAAGATTACGCTGGTGCGTATTCGGATTTTCAGAGTCATGGATGGCAAACTGCGCACACATTCCGTCATCCACAAAGTTCCTTTTCACATAATCCCTCATTACCTCTATGGCAAGCTCATAACTCCACTCATTCGGCAGATTGATTTTATATGACCTCGCCAGCTGTGCTTTGGCAGATTTACTCTCCCTCATTTCAACGGAGTTCCATAGCACCGATGGGTCTGAATATTCTGCTGGTGCATTGACCGGAAGCATGACCTCATTATGCACCAAATCCTCGGTATACTTCGGGTAATAGGTTGTTCCGTCATATTCAGAGTACATGGTAGTACGGCTGATATATGCAGATTTGTCAACTGCGGATGAACCACCTCTGCACTTTGCACCTCTTCCGATAATGGCAACTCGGGTACTTAGGTTTTTAACTGCCATAGCCACACCTCACTCTCCTGCATAGGCTGTGGCAGACCGATACTGTGGATTGTGCGGTATCGGCTGACTTTGTGGGCAGTGCAGCTCCGCTCTTTGGAGCTTCACTGAACGCAAAGTATGCAAATGGGTAGGTGCGCCCTCTGCACCGAAGGGAAAACGCAGTGTTCCCTTTTGACTGCCCTCGGCAGGCAACAGCTGTCTGCAAGACCCCTCGGAGAGCGCACATACCATTGCAGATGGTATATCTGTGCGCAACGAGAAAATCTCGTTGACTGGTCTTAGGCATTTTCGCTCTTGCCAGTACCTTCATCCCCTGCCACCTCACTTTCAGCTTTTACAACTGCATTCTCACGCTTTTCAGCACTTTCCTTTTTCACGATTTCAATAATGCGCTGGCACTGCTCCGACTTCATCCCCGAAGCAATAATTCTGTTCAGCTCCTGCTCGTCAAACTGGTAGCACTCTGGAAAGTATTTATGAACAATACCACCCATCATGTACTTGTGCTGATTTTCCTCTTTGCGCTTCTGCTGACTTGCCTTTCTCTTAGCTTCTGCAAGCCTTGCCTTTGCCTGCTCCACAATCTTCTCTGCCTTTAATACCTCTGCTGTTTTTTCATTGTTCTGTAACATAATTTCAATCTCCTTTTTCTTGATTTTTTGTAACAAAAAAGGTGGTCATGGTTTTATAATTTCCATGCCACCTTTAGGTGTTCGATATTAAATTAGTTCTTTGCCATAATAAATCTCATCTATTCGACAAATTGGAATTTGTCAATACCTATTACCATAAAGATATTTATTTGAAATTCTCTTTTGTGTTTCCAAATATTTTGTAACGTTTTCATCATAATCAGGATAATTATAACCAAGTGAATCTGCCACTTTTTTAGATATTTTTTTGAACAAACATAGACACAAATCAAACGATTTCCACATTTCTTCATACGAACTCATTGAATATGTATTTAGTAAGTTATCCCACAATTCTTTTGAAATATGCTTATCTAAAAATTTATAGTTTTTACCCAAACTGAAATTAAATCCTTTTTCAGTACCGACATACCAACTAATCATCCTAAGAAGCTCATGACGTAATACTTCATTCATATGGTCTATTGCAAATAGTATTTCACCACGAAGTAAGCCCTTGGATACATATGTTGCAACATTCCAAAATTCGTTACAACAGTCATCAAACTTTCTTTCTGTTGGACACTTAATGTAATAATCTTCATCTGTGGGAACTATTTCTGTTTTAATCATATTATCTTTATCTAACATGATTTTTACAAGTTTATCGCGAGTAAGATACTCCTCAAGCATTGAAACAGGTAACAAAGTTAAATCAATCTTTACACCATCATCAAAAAGCATTATATAAGAAAATCCTTTTTCTTCTGGAGGAAATAATTCCATATCTTCAGGTTTTTGCATCATAATTCTGTTACCAAAAACACTAAGCCAGTCATCGCTTTTCAAAAATTCTCCCATATCTATAACAAAAAAAGTAATATCATAATCTTGAAGATTGTCTTTTGGTATATTAACATTAGTGCGAGACCCCTCAAGAGTTACAATTCTAATTCTCTCATCTTGAAAAGCAAAATTCAAAACTAAATCGTATATTTCTTTTTCAGTCCTCATTTCATTCACCTCAATAAAATTATATCACAAAAAAAGATTGATTCTAACTGTTCTTATAATTTGATAACCGCATCAAGGCAGAGCGTAAGTGCATATTCGTATGCATTACCGCCCCAGTTTCTTTCGTCGTATTTGTCAACATCTGCAAGACTGTCTGCGGTATAAAGTATCATACCCCAGGTTGCCCCTCTGAAATCAGCACAGGCCGCCAGAGCAGAACATTCCATTTCTACAACTGCACAGCCTTCACTTTTGCGATAAGCCACCTTTTCTTTGGTTTCACGGAAAAATCCATCCGTTGACCAGGTTATAACCTCCTGATATTTCATACTATGCTCAAGAATGGTTTCTTCAATTGCTTTTCTTGCCTTCTCGCTGATTTCCACAAATCGAGAAGGGGGCGCATAGTGATAAGATGTTCCCTCATCACGCAGAGCCTTGTTTGGTACGAGGAATGTACTTTCGGGGAACTTTTCCAGAGCACCGCAACTACCTGCCGAGATTACCTCTCTTACACCATAACCAATCAGCCAATCAAGTATCTGTGTGGCTGCTGCCGCACCAACGGGTGCTTGACAAAGCACAATGTCCTCACCCTTGTATTTGGTGATGTAAATGGGATAATGCTTCGTTGCACTCTCAAAAGTGGATACCTGTTTGGTATCACTTTTACTGGCATATTCATCTATGTAAGCACCAAGAAATGCGAACACACATTTCTTGGGTAAGTTCAAACCAAGATTTTCATGAGTGGGATTAAGAACTGCTGTCTGCTCTGTATCAAACTCCAAAATCGGTATTTCGTTTTTAATAATAGCCATACTATCTCTCCGTCAAATTCAAGTTTGTCTAATTGTTTCCATCTGTTATTCTAGACGCCAAATGTGTCAAATATGTTTCAAACAAATCCAAATTGACACGCTCTTTCAACAAGGAAATTATATCATTGAACACACATTTTTTCAACTATTTACCTCTGCATATTATACTGCTTCATCTGTGTTCTTTTTAGTTCTCTGTATTTATCATCGAGCTTTCTCGGCTTACGATAATTCACGCATGATTTCGGCATGGAATAGGTCTTATCAATATCTGTTTCGCCTACCAGCTTATAAACCTCTGGGAACGCAATAACTAATGCGTCAAGTTTCCTCATAACTGCCTTATCTCGGGTATAAACAACTGCTCTCTGCTCCCCTGCATTGAAATTGATAACTGTCTCCTGCTCATACTTTGATAAACTGCCCATTAAATCACTCCTTTCTCTCAGGTTTGTATTTTTGACGACTCTAGACTCGTACTTTTGACGGGCAAATAATAAAGCCTGCCGTAGGCAGGCGGATAGGATGGGATAGGATAAGATTGAGATGGTATATCTCTTTTTTATCTTTTTATTTTATTCTTTTCTTTGGTTCTTTCTTTTCTGCTTTTCTTTTTCTCTTTTTTCTCTAGGAAGAGGAAGAGAAGGAAGGGGAAGGGAAGGTTGCACTGACAAGACCACAAAAAAGACATCCACTACAAACATGTTCCACTGTCCGTTTTGAATGCCTTTTTATTCTGATTTCGCTCGTTAATTATCGGAGCAAAATCAATCCATATTATTCACTTGATAATTTCCTCGTCTGCCATTTTCACAATCGCAAATTCACGATAATTATTGCCCTACTGCCTTTGCTTTCTCCGCTTCTATTTCTGCCCACGCTTTCCTCGCTTCTTCTCTTTTTCGTGCCATATATTTGCGGTTACTTGCTCGCTTTTTCTCCAGTTTTTCCTGCCTTTTAGCTTCTGCCAGCTTCTCTTCTTCCGTCAGCTCCACAACCACTTCAGGAACTACAAATCTACCGATATAATTCAAATAAATATCTACATCCTGCGTTCTGTTTGCACCACTTCCAACTGCCTTATAAACCATGATTTTATCAACAAATTCATTCAATATGGCTGGTGTCAGTTCCTCGAATGTCGTATGCTTTTTTACAAGTTCCATGAACACATCCACATCCGTTTTCTTAGCACTCATGCCCTCTAATTCAGCATTATCTCTGTCAATATCCTCTTCCAACGCTTCAAGCTCCGACTCATAATCACTTAGCATGGCATTGAAGCGTTTATCGTTCAATTTACCGCTGATATTATCCTCATACAGCTTCTTTATCAGACGATTGACTTCATTCACTCGTTTCTGCTTTTTGGCAAGCCTTTTCTCCAGTCTGACAGATAATTCTCCCTGCTGTTCTTCAGAGATACTGCATACCGTTTCCCTAAACTCTGCTTCATTTTCCACCGCATAATCACAAGTTCTTTTTATGGTTTCCAACACAAGCGTTTCCAACGCCTTTGTGGTAATGGAATGACTGCAACACAATTTTTCATAACGCTGTCTACCTCTTATATTGTTGGAGCAATCGTACCTATCTTCGGGTGCATGATATATCATCTCCCCTGCCTTAAAATAATTTTTTTTCCATATTCCCTGCGCATTTCTGTGATGATACATTTTTGCTCCACAATCTGCACAAAACACTTTACCGGTAAGAGGATTATTCTCCTCAAATACACCTTTTCTTCTTGGAGTATCTAACAGCTTCTGCACTGTTTCCCATGTATGCTTGTCGATAATCGGTTCTTGGGTATCTTCAAAGATAATCCATTCGGATGAGTCTACTTTAGTAGGTCGCTTATCCTTGTACGACTCCTTTTTTGTTCTAAAATTAACAGTACATCCAGTGTATTCCATTCTTGTTAATATGGTCTTAACAGTGCCACCTCTCCACATATACGGATGTTCCATATCAAATGACTTTATATTAACTCCCCTGCCACGAATACCCAAATAATATTCGGGTCTTTCCACCTTATCCTCTGCCAGTTCCCTTGCAATCTGATAGGGTCCTTTCCCATTCAGACACATATTAAATATCCTACGAACAACCTCGGCAGCTTCTTCATCAATTACCCATTTATCGGGGTTTTCTGCACTCTTTTTATATCCATAGCAACAGCGGTTGGTTGTATGTGCTTTCCCACTCATACCTCTTGCCTTTAATACCGTTGTTATCTTCCGACTGGTATCACGCACATACCACTCGTTCATAATGTTCAAGAATGGGGCAAATTCTGCACTCTCCCTGCGCTCGCTGTCAACACCATTGGAAATCGCTATAAAATGCACTCCCTTTTCCCGAAACATGACTTCTGTGTAAAATCCTACTTGCAAATAATCTCTACCGATACGGCTCATGTCCTTGACAATGACTGTTCCCACCTTGCCAGCTTCAATATCCGCAAGCATTCTCTTCCAGTCGGGTCTGTCAAAGTTTGTACCAGTCCATCCATCATCCGTGTAATGCTCGATATTCTCATACCCATGCTGTTCTGCATACTGTGTCAACATCCGCTTCTGATTGACGATACTGTTTGACTCTCCCTGCACCTCATCATCCTTTGAGAGTCGCTCGTATAAAGCTGTGATTTTAAATCTCTTATCCTTGATTTTCATTGCTATCCTGCTCCTTTGCATTTTGAATATTTCCACTGCCTACTCTCAAAGTGTATTACATCCGTAAAGTGTTGGGGCGGACTGCTTTTGCCTTCTTTGACGATTGCCTCAGAAACCGAAAGGGTCTGTCCCTCGGTCAGCTCCGGCAGGGCTTTCTCTGTATCCTCTTTTTTCGGCTCTGCATCCTTCATTTTGGCACGATAGGCGTTCTCCAGTGCTTTCCATCCGGGGTGCTTTACCGTTTTCCCTTTGGCGGTAAACTCCCCGCCGGCACAATCGGCAGTTACAACCGTTTCCGAATAGATGTGTGGCTGGGCTACGGCGCACAGCAGACGCAGGGCTACCAGCTCCAGCACCGCTTTTTCTCCCGCAGGAAGGGCAGAAAGGTCTGCATCCTTGAGATTTCTGGTAGGGATTACTGCGTGGTGGTCGGTTACTTTCTTATCGTTGATGACCGTCTGCGAATCACAGGTAATGGCGATCCCTTTGCGAAACGGCATGGCGTTAGCAACCAGATTGACCAGCACCGGTAGGCTGTCTGCCATATCGCCGGTCAGATAGCGGCTGTCGGTACGGGGATAGGTGCAGAGCTTCTTTTCATACAGGCTTTGCAGATAGTCCAGGGTCTGCTGGGCTGTAAATCCAAGCAGGCGGTTGGCATCTCTTTGCAGAGTAGTCAGGTCATAGAGGGCAGGTGGCTTTTCGGACTTTTCCTTGCACTCCACCTTTTTGATTGTGACAGCTGCACCCTGACAGGCTTCTTTCAGCTGCTCGGCAGCGGTCTTATCCGCCATGCGCTCCCCGGATACGGTAAGACTGGCCAGCTCCAGCGCCACGGTATAAAAGGGAACCGGCTTAAAGGTGTCGATCTCAGCTTCTCGCTGGACAATGAGTGCCAGCGTTGGGGACATAACGCGCCCGATGTTGAGTATGCGGTGATACAGCACGGAAAAAAGCCTTGTGGCATTGATCCCCACCAGCCAGTCGGCCTTGGCACGGCAGAGGGCAGCATCCCGAAGTCCGTCATAGTCCGCACCGGGGCGCAGGTTTGCAAAGCCCTCCCTTATGGCGGAGTCCTCCATCGAAGAAATCCAGAGCCTTTTCATCGGCTTTGGGCAGCCTGCCAGCTCATAGACGCTGCGGAAGATCAGTTCGCCCTCGCGTCCGGCATCGCAGGCATTTACCACCTCCGTCACATCCGGGGCATTCATCAGCTTTTTGAGAATATCAAACTGCTTTTTCTTATCCTTTCCCACCACCATCTGCCAATGCTCCGGCAGGATAGGCAGGTCATCATATCGCCACTTGGCGTACTTAGGGTCATAACTGTCTGCATCCGCAAGACCAGCCAGATGGCCCACGCACCAGCTGACACGCCAGCCGTTGCCCTCCAGATAGCCGTCCTTGCGGACAGTCGCGCCGATCACGGCGGCCAGACTTTGGGCAACGGACGGCTTTTCAGCGATTACCAGTTTATATCCCATCATCTTCATCCTCCCATTCTTCCCGCACAGTCGTGTGCAGTTTTTTCTCAATGCTGTTTTCCTCATCCAGCAGCAGGTCATAGCCGAACCGGTAGTCATAGCGGTACAGTTTCCCCAGCAGGTCATTGATGATGATGCGGCAAGCCAAAATGACACGGGTTTTATCCACCTGCATCAGCTGGTAGCGTTGATAATTGCTGTAATATTCTTCATGGCGGTGGGTATTGCGGACGGTATCTTCAAGCAAAATATCTACTGCGTCCTGACAACCATCTTCTTTTTCCCCTTCCATGCAGTTCAGAAGTTCCATTACCATAGGAAAGCTCTGTTCATCCATAGGAGCTTCTGCTGCAAGAAAACCGATCAGGGCAGATAGGAGCAGACGGGCTGCTGTCTGTTCCTGATCCGTCAAAACAGCCATCGTTTTCTCCGCATTTGGCAGGATCTTTTCTTCCACAAAATCCGCCGCGTCTCCTGAATAAAGCTGACGGATGGAATCTACGGACAAGGGAACCGTTGCGGCATCCAGAGAGAAATCAAAGGAATCTTCCTGTTTCGGTTTTCTCCGGAGTTTGTTTAACATGGTAGAAAGAATGTCGCCGCCAAAATACACAGCAATTACCAGCAGGTCAAAAACAGCAATCAGCTTGATAAATATAATCAGAACACTCATTTTTTTCGTTTCCTTTCTTTAAGCCAGCGTTCCATCTCACGGTGGCAAACGCCTACGCAGGGACTTCCATAATTCCCGCAGCCATAACAGGGGTGGCTTTGGGGTAAAGAGGGAGGACGGGAAGTTTCCTTCCCGCCCTCCGGTCTGCGTGTCATCATGCGTTCATAGGGACTGTCTGTGAAACGGGTCATTTCACGCTGTCCTCGTCATCTTCTTCTGCGCTGCCCCCGTCAGCGTCCGGCTCGCCCGACTCCTCATCTTCGGTTTCCCATTCCTCGGAATCTTCCTCGCCATAATCATAATCGTCCAGACTGTCATTGCCCTTGGTCTTAGGCTTGTTCTTAATGAGCTTCAAGTAGGCAAATACGCCACCGCCGCCCAGCAGAGCCAGCAGAAGGATCAGCGCAGCCGGGTTCAGTCCGGCAGGCTTCTCTTTTTCCGGTTCCGTCGTTTCTGTCGGGGGGTCCGGTGCTTTTCCCGTACATTTACTCTTATCAGTTACACAGACCGGACAGGCCGTATTGACTGCCCCTGCTTCACATTTCTTCGTGCAGCTGCACACCGCAGGCGGCTCCTCTTTGGCTTTGCCATCTTCCATTAGTGCCATCAGGTCCGCTTCATCCACCTGGTTCAGAAAGTGAACAGCGGTCTTTTTATCCTCGTTGGCCCTGTCGATCAGGATATAAAAGTAGTTGCCCGCCTTGGTGGTAACGGTAATGAGCTGTTTGTTACCACCAAAATCATCCACCAGCGCGGCATTGCCATCTGGGGTCAGCGGCGGTGCTTTTTCCGTTTCTTCCACCACCACATTGCTGTCATTGGTGGTATCCTCTGCCGGTGCCGCCGGAGCCTGTTCTGCCCCCTGTGCGAAAGCAGGGATCGTAAAACCAAATGCCACAACCATTGTCAGACAAAGGGCGGAAAGTGTTTTGCAAATTCTTTTATTCTTCATAAGCGGTAGCCTCCTGATTATTTGATTCCGGCAGTGCTGTATCTCTGCCGTGGTTCATTCCACCGGAAAGCATAGCGTTCAGCTGTGCTGGAGTCATGCGTAACGCACGAACCATCTGAACGATTTCCAGATTCTCTGCCTCCGTTTTCTGTGTTTCCAGGGTCTTGAGCTTTTCCTGATATTCCGCAATCTTCTCACGGGTTTTCTCAATTTCCTGATCGATACGTTCAATTTTGTTCTTTGCCATCGTCTATCACTCCTTCTAAGAATCTCTGTTACCAGTTCATCAGGCCGTAGCCCTTGATACTCTGATAATTCAGGTCATAACTCTTGATCTTGCAGGCATCGCCGGAATTTCCCTCCACAGTATAAACACGGCTGCCATCGGTGCCGACAACGATTCCCACATGGTCAGCAGTACCGTCCAGATCCCAATCGAAGAAAATGGCATCACCGGGAGCAATATTCTCATACCCCCGTGCGCCCCACTGTCCATGAGACTGGAACCACGGAACGCCCTGCCACTCACAGCCTGCAAAACGCGGCTCACTTTTTCCTGCCTGGTTATAGCACCAGGATACAAAGCAGGCACACCATTCCACACGGCTGTCAAAACCGTACCAGCTCCAGTAAGGATAGCCGCCTACATTGCCCACCTGACTTTTCGCCAGTTCCACCAGCTGCGGATTGCCAGGGCGAGTGCCATTGATGAACTGCACACCGGACAGATCTTCCGAGCCGCTGGTATCAGGGGAACCGCCGCCAAACAACAGCGGCTTATTGCCCATGGTCTGTCGGTAGACCTGGTACATCTCCATCTGCTCCGGGGTCAGCAACTCCGACGCCACAGCCGAAATGGGCTTGCTGGTGAGTTTTACATTCAGAATGTAATACTCATAGGGAACTTCTTCTGAGGTGGTCTCGCCGGTCTCCGGGTCGGTGGAAGTCTCCGTGCGGTAACGGATCTCCACTTCCTCGGTAAGCGTCAGCTGATACTGTGCTGCAAACACACGCGCCAGCTCTGCCTGGGCGCTTTGCCTGGTGTAGCCCTGCAAGACAGCAGAGAGAAAGGCCGCCAGCTCATGGGGGTCATGGCCGATCATGCCAAGGTCATAACGATACTCGTCATACCCTGGGTGGCTGCTTTCGATGTTGTCGATTTCCTCCTGCAACTGGGCTTCTCTGGCTGCATAATCCGCCTCCACCGCCAGCATTTCCGGGTCATCCGACGGATAGGTGGTGCCGGAGAGAACGGAACCAATGCTCTGCGCCATCATGGAACAAGAGGACATGGTATTCATCAGCATACAGGCGATGAGGAATAAAACCCCTGCGATCAGGAAGCCCTTTTTGTGGCGCATGACGAATGCCCCTGCCTGCTGTGCCTTTTCTTTTACCGTCCTTGCGGCCTTTCCTGTTTTGGACGCAGCCTGGGCGGTATTTCCGGCAGTCTGACCGGTGCGCTTGGCGGCGGCATACTGCTTTTTGATGGCCTGCTTTTGCTGCCAACGGGAAAGAGGATTGCTGGAAAACTGGGGATTTTCCTGCAAAGATTTCTGGTACAGGACATTTACATTTGCCTTTTCCAGTTGACGCTCTGCCTGGGCTGCTTTGCGGTACGGCTTCAGCTTGTGGCTGCGGTAGCCCTCCCGCACCAGATAAGCGCCGGTCTCCACCGCCTCCTCGGACTTGTGGGCGCTTTCCACGCCCACATTGTCCTGTTCTGTTTCCCGGATTTCTTTGTGGAGCTTGCCCGCGACCAGATGGACGGGTGCTTCCTTCACTCTCTGAGAAAGTTTGGAGGGTGGCTTTTTCTTGTCCTCAAAGGTCAGCTTCGAGGTCTTTTTTCCGGTATCCGGGTCAATAACTGTCTGCCTGACCTTTTTCTTTGGAATATTGGCCTGCGCCTTATCTGCTCTGGCCGCAGCTTTCTCCGCTTTGCGGATCGGCTTTTCCAGCGCAGGGTCAGCCCGTTCCTCATCGGTAAAGCGCAGGCGCGGCTCTTTATTCAAACCATTCTCCCAGCATGAGGGAGGACATCATGTAGTGCAGCTCTGCATAAATGGCCATCCCCACAGGATCGTTGAACATACAGCCGGACAGGTAGGCATAAAACTGTGCCACCACATCAGACAGGATCTTTGCTTCGGTTCCTTCCAGAACCAGACCGCCCATGCCTTCCTTGGCACGGATGGCGCTCCAGACTTCTGCCAGACGGAGAAGCCCCACCTGACCGGTCTCATTCAGTTCAGCTGCCTGATCTGCCGCCGTGCGGCACTCACTTACCGCATCAGCCATGACCGTAAGCAGCTGGCTGCGCTGGGCATTTACCGCCCTGTCAAAAAACATCAGCGGGTTTTGATTCAAAATGTTGGGGTTCATCATCATTCATCCTCCTTCTTTTTCAGTTCCTGGGGTTTGGTGGTCATAATGCGGTAAAGCTCGGTATTCTTCGGGAAGTGATCCACGAAAGGCAGGATCGTGGAGCCATAGAACAGCAGACCCTCGCCCTCACCGGAGTGGGTCACATAGCTCAGCTGGTGCGTGGAGATGCCCAGCTGCTTGGCGAGAATCTGTCGGTCTCCGCCTGCCTGGTTGAGCATATACACGAAGTCGGAGTTTTCAAAGATGTTCTCCACCTCACGGCTGGAAAGCAGGTCTTTGACATTCTGGGTGATACCTGTGGGAATGCCGCCCCACTTACGGAATCGCTTCCAGATTTCCACCGTATAAGCGGCGGTCTGTTCCTCTTTCAGAAGCAGGTGCATCTCGTCGATGTAGTAGCGGGTGGACTTGTGAGCGGCACGGTTGATGGTAACGCGGTTCCACACCTGATCCTGGACCACCAGCATACCGATTTTCTTGAGCTGCTTGCCCAGTTCCTTGATGTCATAGCAGACAATGCGGTTATTGATGTCCACATTGCTCTGGTGGTTGAACACATTGAGGGAGCCGGTTACATAGATTTCAAGGGCCGTGGCGATATACTGGGCTTCCTTTTCTTCCTGTGAACGGAGCAGGTTATATAGATCCTCCAGAATCGGCATATTCTCCGGGCGTGGGTCGTTGAGGTAGGTCTGATAGACCAGACGCACACAACGGTCGATGATGGTTTTCTGCACCGGCTGCAATCCGTCCTTACCGCCCACGATCAGCTCACACAAGCTGAGGATAAAGTCAGACTTGAGGGACAGCGGGCTTTCATCATCCGAGTAGTCCAGGTTCAGGTCCATCGGATTGATGTAGTTGGTTGAGGTAGGCGAGATCTTGATGACCTGCCCATGCAGACGCTCAACAAGAGGTGCGTACTCAGCTTCCGGGTCACAGATGATAACATCATCATTGGTAAGCAAAAAGCAGTTGGCGATTTCTCGTTTTGCGCTAAAGGACTTGCCACTTCCAGGTGTCCCAAGTATCAAGCCGTTGGGGTTTTTCAGCAACTTTCGGTCCACCATGATGAGGTTGTTGGACAGAGCGTTGATGCCGTAGTACAGGGCTTCTTTGCCGTTCTGAAACAGTTCCTGTGTGGTGAACGGTACAAAGATAGCCGTAGAACTGGTGGTCAGCCCTCGCTGGATCTCGATCTGATTGAGTCCCAGAGGCAGACAGCTCATCAGCCCTTCTTCCTGCTGAAAGTCCAGTCTGGTCAGCTGACAGTTATACTTCTGGGCAATAGAGCCTGCCTGAAAGATGTTGTTGCCAAGCTGACGGGGATTGTCCGCTGTGTTCAGCACCAAAAAGGAGACAAGGAACATTCTCTCGTTTCGGCTCTGCAAATCCTGCAACAGCTTTTTCGCTTCACTGCCGTAGGTGGCAAGGTCAGAGGGAATGATGTCCATGTCGTATCCTGCGCGAACTGCTTTTTTCTGTTCCTCGATCTTACTGCGGTCCAGGTCGGTAATCTTGCGCTTTACCGTCTTAATGGCTTTCACCTGATCCACCGACTGAATGTGAATACTCACAATGAGCGAGCTTTCCATATCCAGAAAATCAGCCAGCAGACGGTCATTCAGCTCTGGGGCTAAAATCTGCAAAAAAGAAACAGTCCCGTATTTCTTGCCCATACGGAACTGCTTGCCGGTGCGGAACTCAAAGGAGCTTGGTGCAATAAAATCTTTCGTAGACAAACCGGAAGGAGCCAGCCAGTCCCATTCAAACTGAAATGGGAGCTGTTCGTCCATGTGGAATACCGCATGAAGCTGGGAAAGCCTTTCCTTACCGTCCAGTGTTCTGGCGGCTACGCCAAGACGCTTGAAGTTATTGAGTATATCGGTCTCAATACGCTCCAGACGGGGCTTGGCAACTTTGATGCTGTCAGCGTCGATACCAAAGGTCAGGTATTTGGTCTTGATGAGACCGTTGTTGCCTCTGGCCAGCTGATTTTGCAGCATCGTGGTGTATTCCTCACGGATACTGTCAAAGGCATCCCCCTGGGGTGGGATGGAAATAGAGTTGGCAAAGGTCTCCTCCGATGCCGCAAGGTTCAGAAAAGACAACTGGAAGTGAATCGAGCTGTCGAAATAATTGAGGAAATCACACCAGCCCTCAAAGATCGCGGTCTTATCTTCATTTTGGGAGAGCTGATAGTTGATGTCCTGAAACTGAATGATCTTTGTGTAGTGGCTGTCCGATACGCGGCAGATCCCATCCGGCCACATCCGTTCATAGGGGATACTGTCCTGTGCCGATTTTCCTTTTTTGTCCGTGCGGTTGGCGCGGGCAATGGCCGCTTCGATCTGCTTTTTATCGGCGCGGGACAGCTTTTTCTTTGTCTTTACCGGCTGCACAGTTTTTTCCTCGGTTTTGCCGAACAGACGATACAGCCAGTTTTTGATTGCGGTGAACAATGTCATACACCTCCTTATCGAGCATTTCCTGCCGCTTTAATACGGCATAAAAGTTATTGGTCTGGTAGGGACGCTGCTTGGGACGGATCACAGCCACTTTTAGAATGTTGCCGACGATCTTTTCCAGGGGCTGTCCATGCTTTTCATACATTGCCAGCAGGAAGAAGGGCATCATGACCAGCATCATACACATGGCGGCCATGCTGTTTCCCGCAGGCTCACGGAGCAAAAAGAACAGCGGCACGCCTACAAGCGCCCCGGCGGTAAAGCAGACCAGCTGCCTTCGGGTCAGATTGAACATGACCTTGGTTTTGACTTTGGTTAAATCTTTGGGTACGGGTACATAAGCCAATGTGGAAACCTCCTTCCGTTTTAATGCGCCTGAAAGACTGATTTTGCAAGGCTGCCGGTTTTGAACAGCGTAAAGCACAGCAGTACGGTGTAACCCACGCAGCTCCAGATCGCCATGATGATGTCATCTTCCAAAGCGATGTTCTGCACCAGCACAGCATAAATTGCCACGCAGACGATGATGAGAAACGCCTGAAAGCCCAGCGCCAGCAGGGAACGGAGGTAGTTCTGTCCCATACCGCCCCATTCCTTGCCCATCATGGCAGCCATTGGAACGGGAGCCACCGAAGTCACAAGGTAAATCTCGATCATACGGCCATAAATGACGATAAAGATACAGATATACAGCGCCCACATGGTAATGCCGATAAAGAGGGATTGGAACCAAAGCCCGAACAGCGGCCCCAGATCCATTTCCATCAGCCTTGGTTCCAGATCGGTCATAACTGAGGAAATGTCAATGGACGCATCCGAACCGATGATCCCTGCCGCCTGTGCCACCACGCTCTGCGCCATATCAAAGACGCCCATCACGATATTCCATGTGTTTGTGACAATGAGGATGGCAGCGGCTGACTTGAACACCCACTTAAAAATCATCCAGGTGTCCACATCATGCAGGTTGTTCTTGTCTGCGATCATCTGGATCAGGTCTACGGTCATCACGATAGCCAGGATCACGCCTGCAATCGGCACCATGATGGAGTTGGACAGATTCTCAATCATACTGAAAATACTGCCATTCCATCCCTGTGGGGTCTGTCCTACCTGTACAGATATATCTGCGACCTGTTGGTTTACGCTGTCAAACATCCCCGAAAGGTTGCTCATAATACCGCCCACCAGCATTTCTTTCAGCCAATTTGTCAGGGCTTCAAGTAAGAAATCCATACGGTGTCAACCTCCTTTCCGCCGCTCCCGCAAAGCAGCGGGAGCGGCAAGGATTTCATGCAGGGACGCTTAGACAGAGAAAAGCCCGGAGAGCAGAGGTACAAGGACCATGCCGACTACGGCTACACCAGCGCCGGCCATAAGCTGCTTCATGCCCTGGCTCTTTACTGATGTGCGATAAAGAAGTAATAGAAGTGTAAAAAATTTTGCCGTTCCTATCCGGCACTTGCGCATTGTGTCGGATAGGTCGGGCGGTTATTCGGGCAAGTCCACCTTGCCAACAAAAGAATAATAAATCTCAATGTCCTGTCTGCGGGTCTTGTTCTCGTCATAGCTGCACTCATGCACAACGATTTTCTCTACAAACTCCCGCAGCAGAGTAGGGGTAAGTTCTTCAAAGCTGGTATGCCGCCGGACAACATTCATAAACTTTTCTGCGTTCACGGTGGCTTCCTGTGCTTTGGAAAGCTCCGCTTGAATAGCAGCGGCTCTTTCTTTCAGCTCCCGTTGCTCTGCTTCATAGTCTGCCGACAGCTCTGTGAAACGCTCGTCTGATATGCGCCCGGTCACGCTGTCCTCATACAGCCGCTTGAAGATAGCGGATAACTCGGCTATGCGTTTCTCGGAGGCTTCCAGTTCCTTTTTCTTGGCGGCGTTCCTGCGTTTGCCCCCGTCCTCGTTCTGCTCAATCAAGAGTTTCATAAACCGGGCTTCATGCTTTGCCGCATAGCTGGTCACTTTCCGCAGATTGGAGAGTACACCAGCGGTCAAGAGGTCGGTGCGGATAAAGTGCGCCGTACAGTCATGGGTGCGTTTCTTGTAGTTGCCGCAGATATAACAGTCCTGCTTGCGCTTGTCCGTCTGGTATCGCTGCTGATACATCACGCTGCCGCAGTCCGCACAGAACAGTATGCCGGAGAACAAACCCACTTCATCATAGCGGTTTGGGCGTTTGCGCTGTTTGCGAAGCTCCTGCACCCGTTCCCATGTTTGGGTGTCTATGATAGGCTCGTGGTGGTTCTCGAAAATCACTTGCTTTTCCGGGGGATTTTCTACACTGTGCTTGACTTTGTAAGAAAGTTTTTCTGTCTTGAAATTTACCAGACAGCCTGTGTATTCCCGGTTTTCAAGGATATGCACTACGGTATTGGTCGCCCACTTGCACTCATAGCCGGGGTGGTAGCGGCGGGTGCTGCCCGTCCTGCGGTATTCAAGCGTTCCCGGCGTGGGGATTTGCTGCTCTGTGAGCATACGGGCTATCTTGGTCGGACCATTCCCGGCAAGACAGAGGTTGTATATCTGCTTGACTACGGGTGCAGCTTCCTCGTCAATAATGAAATTTTCATCCTCGTCCATGAGGTAGCCATACACAGGCTTGCTTGTGATGGGCTTGCCATTCATGCCTTTTGAGCGTTTTACTGCTTTGATTTTCTTGCTCGTATCTCTCACCAGCCATTCGTTAAAGATATTCCGCAGCGGGGCAAAGTCATTGTCGCCCTGTGCGCTGTCCACTCCGTCATTGATAGCGATGAAGCGGACACCTTTCTGTGGGAAAATCATTTCCGTGTACATTCCCACTTGCAGGTAGTTTCGCCCTAACCTCGACATATCCTTTACGATAACTGTCCCGACTTTTCCGGCTTCAATGTCCGCAAGCATGGCTTGAAAACCGGGTCTTTGAAAGTTCGCACCAGAATAACCGTCGTCCGTGTACCAGCGCAGATTGGAAAAGCCGTTCTGCTTTGCATAGGTTTCAAGGATACGCTTCTGATTGGAAATGGAATTGCTTTCGCCTTGCAGCTCGTCCTCATGGGATAGTCTTGGGTAAAGGGCGGTAATTGGTTGTTGGTTGGTCTGTCTTAACATAAAATCCTCCGTTTCCGACAGCCAGCCCCACTATTCCGTACCTTGATTGTACCACATGGGGCGGCTGTCTGTATAGCGGCAAAAGCGTCAAATCTGCTTCTTTATGGTCGGTCAAATCGCCGTTTTTTGTGTAGCAGCTTCCGCTTCCAGCACTTTCATCATCTTGTCGGCTGCGGTGTCGGTTGCGCCCTGCTTGAAGAAGCCGGAAACGGTAAGGACGGAGTTGCCCATGCGGATTTCCGTCACACAGTCCGGGCGGCGGTCTGTTTTGGTGGTGCTTGTCTGTTTCGTTTCTGTCATAGGCTCTCCTTTCGCTGCTTCATCAGTTGCTTTAAGCGTTCCAGCTTTTCCTGTGCGGTTTCCTTTCGGAAGTTGCTGCCCGTGAAGCGGACGGGGGCGCACATGGAAGTCAGCCTGTCATAGATACGGGCGTGGGGCGTGTCCTGCGGGTGCTGCAATTCCTCCAGCGTGAGGTTGGTCGTGGCGATCAGCGGCTTGCCGCTTCGGTAACGGCTGTCAATCACGCTGTAAACCTGTTCCAGCCCGTATTCTGTTCCTCGCTCCATACCGAAATCATCAAGTATCAGCAGAGGGTAGCTGCAAAGGCGGGAAATATATTCGTTCCTGCCCTCAAAGCTGGCGGCAAGGTCACCCAGTATCGTTGCAAAGTTTGTCATGCAGACGGCAACCTCTTTTTCCATAAGGGCGTTGGCGATACAGGCGGCAAGGTAGCTTTTTCCCGTCCCCACGCCGCCCCAAAACAGGTAGCCGATATTTTCAGCCTGCATGGTTTCCCAGCTCTCCACATAAAAGCGGGCGGTTTCGGTCTGCGGGTTTCTGCCGTTGTCATGCTCAAATGTCCAGTTCCGCATAGCAGGGTCGGTAAAGCCCCGGCGTTTCAAGTCCTCCACTTTTTCAAGGTGCTTCTGTCGGCTTTCGGCGGCTTGCTGCTTTTCACGGGCTGCCCGCTGGCAGTCGCACTCTGCCGGGTGGCGGTCACGCCCGAAACAAGTCTTTCCCTCTGCAAAATAGGCTTCTTTGGGCGTATGGCACTTACCGCAGTATAAAAGCCCGTCCTCGCCTGTGTAGTCCTCCGCTTCGGCGGTAGTGGCTGTAATGTCCGTAATCATAGCTTCAATTCCGTTTTTCATAAGCTCTCGCCCTCCTTGCATGAATAATCGGGTATGCCCTGTTTCGGGGCAGCCTTGCCTTTGGCAGCGTCCTCCTGCGCCCACTTGTAAATGGTGGCTGCATGGCTGTGGTACTGTTTCCCGGTGGAAGCGATATGGCAGGAAAGCCGGTCAATATAATACTCCCACTTGTCGGGCAACTCTGTTTTTAGCCCGGAAAGCTCTGTATCGGTCAGTATCACATTGTTGTATCTGCCATAAGCGGCGGGGGCGGGGTGTCCCGTTTCTCCCTCTCTCTCTTTTTCTATCTCTATCTCTTTCTCTAACTCTATCTCTATCTCTATCTCTGGTGGACGAATGTCGGACAAATGTCCGCCTTTTGTCCGGGGCGGTAAAAGTGCCTTGTTTTCCAGTCTTGCAGCCCGTTTCCGCTCGGCTTCGGTAGAGGACTGTCCTATCATCAGCTCAATGTCGGTCATATAGAAAGCCCCGCTGTCAAGCTGCTCCACAAGCCCCAACTGCCGGAAAATCTCTAAAGCCCTCTCAACCGTCCCTATCTGGTGGCGGGTCAGTGTCGCTATCATCTGCGCTGTGTAGGGGATATGCTCGTCAAGCTGCAATTTCCCGCCGTTTTTCAGCGATTTTAAGTACAGCTTCAAGAGGATATTGGAGTATAAAATCCCGTCTTTCATATCTTCCAGCAGCACAATGGAGTCGCTGTCAAAAAAGTTCTCTTTCAGCTTGAGGTAGTAATACTTGCGGTTATCTGCCATTGTCCCTGTCCTCCTTTTTCCGGCGTTTGGAGTAGTAGTGGGGGCAGAGTATGATAACCGCCCGGAAGCTCTGCTTGCAGCTATGGGTACAGCCCCGGCAGAGGTCATTGTATGTGATACGATCGCAGGTGGAATTCCCGACTTTCACTTGCCGCAGGAAAAAAGACCATTCCAGCCGCCGTTTCTTGCTCATTCTTGGCATGGGTGCGCTCCTTTCTGCCGTTTCCGCTGGTGTGGCGGTATCGGCGGTAATTCTGTATCATCTCGGTATCATTTTCGGGTTTTTTCTGCCCTATAAGCCCGTTAAAAAATCCTTTGGTATTTGCGGATAGGGTACGGGGCAGCCCCCTTGTTCTGTATAGGTTCGGGTACATTTTGGGGCGGTTTTTATCGTTCCTGTTCCTGCCTTTTCACAGGCTTGCGCTCCCGGTGTAAAATCTGGTCGATATTGCCCTTGACAGTCTGTAAGCGGCGGTATTCCTCCCGTTTTGCCCGGTAATCGTTGTAGCCGCTGTTTTTCTCTTGGATAAGGGTTTCAATCTCTGCTTGCAGGGCTTTATAGCTCGGCAGCTTGGAAATGCCGTTTTCCCTGAAATAGCGGGCGGCTGCGTCTGCTATGATAAAGTCGCTTTCGTACTTCTGACGGTAGGCTGCTTTTGCTTTGGCGTTTTTCTGCTGTTTCAGCCCGTCCCGGACAGGGCGGGTCTTGGAATAGGCAAGCACCTGCCGTTGCAGCTCCTTTTTCCCGTTCAGCGTCTTTTCCATCTGCTTCAGCTCTGTAAGGCTTTCCCGCATGGCGGTATAGGCGGCAGAACAGGCTTCGTCCAGTTCCTCCGGGGAAGAAAAGCCGTACTGCTGATAGGCGGTAACGGTAGCTGCCATTTGCTTTAGGTTGTGCTTTGCCGCCCAGCGGTCATAGCCCACGCCCTTGCCCTCGGCTCGCTTGGCTTCCCGGTCAACCATGCGCTGCAAGGTGTTGTCTGCCGGGGTGGTTTTTGTGGTTTTTTCCCCTTGTGACAGCTTTTTAACCGCGGCAGGGTATTCGAGTATGGCTTTGCTCTGTTCGGCGGCTCTGTGGGCGTTCTGCGTAAGCAGGACAAGGACAGCAGCCTTGTCAAAATCGTCCCCCAGCTTCCGGGCTGTGATAGGCTTTGTCCTGTCCGGCGTGAGGTAGGAAAGCCGCCCCCGGCTCTCCTTGACGGTCACACCCTCCCGCAGCAAAAGGGAAGAAAATTCGTCAAAGCTGCCAGCTTGGGAAAGTGCCTGCCGTATCGTCCGGCGCAGCTTCGCCTTGTCCGTTTCAAACTTGGTGGGCTTGGTCGGCTGTCCTGCGGCTTCTCTGACAGCGTTCTCTTTATCAAGGGCAAGCTGTCCTTTCTTTGCCGCCCAGTATTCCCGTTCGGTTATCCGTTCCTTGCTGCCGCTTAGGAGGTCGATTTGGTAAAGCCCCTCCCGGTGGCACATCTCCATGACTTCACTCTTGAAATATTCCATAGCGGCGTTGGTGCAGCGGTGCTTGCAGCCCTCCCGTGTGTCGGCTGGTCTGTCCATGTAGGGCAGAAGCGGGACTTCATAAATCCGCAGGGAGTTGATGACGATATGCACATGGATATTGCCGCTGTGGTTATGCCCGTCCGGGTGGGTGCAGACTAAGGCTTGGTGTCCGGGGAAATGCTCTTTACAGAACTGCTCGCCCAGCTCCTGCGCCCGGTCTACGGTCAAGCCGTTGTCTGTCCCGTCCCGTGGGTCAAAGCTGATGATATAGTGGTGGCTTTTCACATCTTCCCGTTTTTGGTTTTTCTCATAGCGGAGATTAGCCCGCATACAGGCAACAGCGAAATCCTCGCCCCCACAGTTGAGGGAAGAAATGCGGTAATCCTCCCTCGGTATCAGCCGCCCGTTTTCATCAAGGGTGGGCTTCATGGTAAACTCGTCATGCTCAAATGTGAGATAGGCTTCCGCTGCGCCATAGTCCGCATTTTTAGAGCTGATATGTTTGAATGTTGCCAACAGCGTCACCCACTTTCTGCAAGACTTCAAACTTTAGGGCAGCAAGGTCGGAAACCGCCGCCCGTACCTCCCCGGCAAGCTGCGGGTAGGGGCTGTGCCACTCGTTCAGCGTCCGGGCTATCTGGTTTAAGTTGCCGCCGATCCTGCCGTATTCGGCGGTCAGCTTCCCGACAGCGGCAAGCAACTCGTCATTGACGGGGGAAACGGTTATGATGGGGCGTATGGCTGCCCCGGTTATGGCTTGCCGGATAAACTCGGCTTGGCTCATGTTGTAAGCAGAAAGCCTTTCCGCAAACTCGGCGTATTCTTCCTCGGTCATGCGTGTCTTGACTACCCGGCTGCGGTGCGGCGTGTTATATCGTTTTCGCATGGTAAAACCTCCTTCGGCTGTGCGTGGTGTCCTCTCACTAATAGGAGAAAAACAGGGTGTAAAGCGGAACTGTTTTTGAAAAATCCGAAAAATTATTTTGAGGGATTTTCCAGCGGCGTAAGCCGCATAAGCAGGGTTTGGGGAAGGCACTCCCCAACAAGATTCCCGCAGGGGCAAAATGAGCGATAAGCGAATTTTGGTACTGCGGTAGAATCTTGCTCTGAAAAACTCCGGCGTTCCCCGGCTTCCGTACTTTCCGCTAACAAGACGTTTCAAAAGGGCTTTGCTACCCGCTATTCCGGCATATCTTGAAAATTTTCCTTTCACTACCTACAACACCACGCAAAGCAAAATGGACGGAGATTTTTAGAATTTCCCCTTATTCCCTACAACACCACGCAAGCCGAAAAAGGCGGACAATGGCAGTATTTTTTTCTTTGATACCCTCCACGGATAAGTAAGGGATTTTGCCAACTGCGGCGGCAATTTTCCCTTTTGTTTTTTCATACTGGGGATTTTCAAAAATGCCAAACAGGAACGAAAAAAAGCAGCAAATCTGTTGAATAGATTTACTGCTTTCTGGTTGCCGGCGAAGCGGCGGTTATTCAGTTGTAGGCGGTAGGGCTATCTCCCAAAGCGGAACTTGAAAATAGCTGTGAGAAGCGTCTGGGTGATGTAGTCCTCTGTATCTTGGTCTACCCGTCCATTCACACGGGCGGCACATTGTATGCGGCGGCGGTAATACTGCAATACAGTTCCCACCGCTTCCGGCTCCCCGCTGGTGGCTTGGACGATTGTTTCATAGGGGAGAAGCCTATTATTTCTCATATGCCATTCCCTCCATTTCCGCTTGGAGCTGCCGTAGGACTTTTCGGATATGGTAGCCCGCTGTGCTGCGGCTGCGCCCGTACTGTCTGCCAATTTCGTGCTGTGGAATACGCTTGAAAAAGGACAGGTAAATCATTTCCCGCTCCCGTTCGTCCAGCCGTGACAGGGCTTCCGCAAGTAAGCCGCTGCTGAAAATGACCGTATCGCCGCAAAGGGTAAGTATGTATTCCTCGTCCGGCTCCGGGGCTTGGAAATATTCATCTGTCGTGCCTAAAGGGTAGTGCTTTTCGTCTGTGAGGTATTCAAGGGATATTTCTCTTTTGTGCTTCCTGCTCCGTGTCCTCGCTGCGTTGATCGTTGCATTTCGGATAACGACTTTGCAAAAGGCATGGAAAGTGTACTCGATATGTTCCCGATATTCTTCTGTACAGGTCATGGAAAATCCCCCTTTCCTCCCAAAAGGGCTGTGGCTGGTTAGTAGTTGCTTTTTATGATAGTAAGGGGCGGCAGCACTTTAGGCTGTCGCTCCTTGACTGCCTAACTGCAAAACCGGGCGGGGCTGTCAACGGCGGGCGAAGCCCGTTCATCTTGACCGTTGACTGGCTCGGCCAGGTTTGCTATTTATCCGGCAAACTTGAATTTATTTTAAGCTATCACGTTTTACCTTTTTAAGCCTTACTATCATTACCATAGGAATTTCTTTGTTGTTTTTGAAACATTCTTCATAAAATCCATCAATGACAAATCCAGCTCTAAAACAAAGGTTAAAAATATCTTGTATGGAACGATGATAATAAATCTGCTCCTCCGGTTGCCCTTCAATCGCTATACCATAGTAACTGTGCGGTGTCATATATTTTTCAGTCAACGTGATAAAACAAGGGTGTTGCGTTGCAAAGACAAAAATTCCGCTTTCCTCCAACAGTTCATAAACAGCCATAAGAAGTGGTTCAATATCCGTAATATCCATAATTGCCATATTAGAAACTGCTTTCGTAAAGGCTCGATTTCTTTTTAATTCTAATATACTTTCTCTATTGGTCGCATCCGCTACACAAAATTCAATTTGTTTTGCATATTGTGATTGCCGTCTTTTAGCCAATTCTATCATTTTTTTGCTGTAATCAAAAGCGACAATCGAAGCGCCTCTTTGTGCAAGATACGAAGAATAATTTCCATTGCCACACGCAATATCCAAAATGTAATCCGCAGGATTAGGAGATAGAAGTTCCGTTACTTTGGGACGCACTACCTCTCTGTGAAATTCATTAGATTTGTCACCCATTGCATTATCCCAAAATTGTGCGTTTTTCTCCCAGATTTTTTTACTTTCCTCTGTTCCCATGTTCTCTCCCACTCCCAAAATTTGCCTTTTTGCTTCCATTAAATCTTCCTTACTATATTCCATTGTTACCCTCCATAACTTCTGATTGTTGCCGTCTTGACTATTATGTATCTTTTCTTTCCAAAATGGTATAGGCTTTTATTTTTATAATGCTGCAAAACTTTTCTTCTGTAAGGTATTCAAAGGATATTTCCCTTTGCCGCCGCTATTGGAAAGCCAAAAGCAGCGGCTTTTTTACGCGATATGACCGAAAAGTCTAGAAAGCAGGATATGTCATCATTTGTCATTTCTTCTCAATGTAATAACTGCATGGCATATCAAGCCAAATACAAGAGAAAAACAGCCACCGCCAAATAGTGATGCTCCCCACCCTGCACCCGACATTGTCATAAAACCGCCAACAAAGAAAATACCAATGCCAAGAAATATCCCGACACCATAAAAAAGTCCAATTGCCATATCATACTTATTAAATTGTCGTTTCTCTTTTTTTTCACATGTTTCCATTTTTGTTATTACCTCCTTCGCAAAATCGTCCATGTGGACTCCAAAAAGAAAACAAATTTTTTTCAACGTATTTAAATCGGGTTCATTAACATCTCTCTCCCAATTCGATAGCGCCTGCCGGGTAACATTCAATTCCCCAGCCAGTTCTTCCTGTGTCATTCCCGATTGTGTTCGCAGATGACGTATTTGCTTTCCTGTTGTAATATCCGTCTGTTTCTGGTTCAAAATGGTTCCTCCTCTCTGATGCTGATTTTATCAATGATATTTCGCAATAGCCAGCAATGAACGCTTGCATTGCGCAAGACGTTACATTATCTTCTGAAACATATGCCGGATCTTGTCTAAACGGCTGTTCGGGCGGCGTGGCTGAAATACAGGCTCGCCGGAAGTTTCCTGATACCCTTTTAATTCTGTAATGCAGACACTTCTTCCATTTGTATAAAAATTCAGATCATTCCTATATTCACCGATACAACGGGCAGGGATTTCACCCTTAAAAATAACTTCATCTTTTTCAAGTCTGGTTGATTCAATGATTGCGCAATACTTTGGTGCATCATTATAAGCCCGTGAAAGATATTCCTGCGGTGCAAAAAGGGTAAAGGAAAGGTATGGTTCCAACAGTTGTGTCCCTGCTTTTTTCAATGCCTGCTCCAACACGACAGGCGCAAGAAAACGAAAATCAGCGGGGGTGCTGACCGGGCTGTAATAAACTCCATAATCAAAACAAATTTGGCAGTCTGTCACTCCCCAGCCATATAAGCCCTGCTCCATTCCATAACGCACACCCTCCATGACGGCATTTTGAAAACTTTGGTTTAAATAGCCGAGAGATACCTCGCTTTTATATTGTGTTCCGCTTCCAACAGGAAGCGGTGTTACAGTCAAACCAATAGATGCCCAAAACGGATTCGGCGGCACTTCAATATGAATCGTGCAGCTCGCTTTTTTTTGCGGTCTTTCCAGATAAATAACCGAAGGCTCTTTCATAGCCACGCCCACATGATATTTTTCTTCTAATAGCGAACAAATAACTTCTAACTGTACTTTTCCCAAAAAAGATAACATAATCTCATGGGTAACAGTATCAATGTCAAAATGCAAAAGAGGGTCTGTATCAGCAATCTCTGCGAGGGCATTTAACAGGGCTTCCCTTTGCTCCGGCTTTTGCGGCTCTACCGTTGTCCGAAGTAATGGCATGGGATTATCAATCCGTGTTTTGTGAGGCAGGAGTTTTTCATTTCCCAGGATATCGTTCAGTTTCAAAGTATCATCAGCTAAAATAACAATTTCTCCCGGACAGGCATGGTCAGCCGGGACGATTTCACCATTTGACGGAATACACATTTCTGTAATCTTTATTTTTTCCTTTTTTGACAGCAGCAGGGTATCCCGTAAATGGAGCGTCCCATGATACAGGCGTAAATAAGAAAGCCGTTTTTTCCGCTCTGTATACTCAACCTTAAAAACATATCCACATAATTCAGACTGAATATCGTCCGTTTCTGTAATGAAAGTTTCTATAATCGCTTCAATCAGTTTTTCTGTTCCTAAATTGTCTTTTGCACTCCCATGATAAACAGGAAACAAAGAGCAGCATCTGGTTCTTTTGCACTTTTCATATTGTAATTCCTGTATATCCAAAGAATCCTCTGCAACATATCGTTCTAATAGTTCATCGCTTCCGGAAATAATCATATCCCATTTGTCTAAATCAGAAATATCGGTCATGGTTATCTTTGGCGACAGGGAAACCTCCTGCATGACAATCATATCACTGGTAAGTTTATCTTTAATGCTTTGGTAAACACACTGCAGGTCGATCCCATTTTGGTCTATCTTATTTATAAAGATAATTGTCGGAATGTCCATTTTCTGAAGCGCATGGAATAATATACGGGTTTGTGCCTGTACGCCGTCTTTTGCTGAAATGACTAAAACAGCTCCGTCAAGGACAGATAAAGAGCGGTATGCTTCGGTTAAAAAATCCATATGACCGGGAGTGTCCACGATATTGATTTTATAATCATTCCAATAAAAAGAAGTAACCGCTGTCTGAATGGTAATTCCCCGTTGCCGTTCCAAAATCATAGTGTCTGTTCTTGTGGTCCCTTTATCCACGTTTCCCTGTTCCGCAATCGCTCCACTGGTGTATAGCAGACTTTCTGTCAATGTAGTTTTTCCTGCGTCTACATGGGCCAGAATGCCGATATTGATTATTTTCATGTGATTGTCCTCCCTTTACAGCCCCAAAGGGCATAAAAATCCCCAGCAGTAAAATACTTTTACCACTGGGGATTCTAATTTGCGGACATACACATATACAGCATACACCTATTTGTGATTGCTGTTTTTTGAATATGTCAAAATTGATAAGGCAAAAGTATTTTTAAATTGGGTACAAAAAACCAAGCCCCCACAAAAGGAGCTATCATAATTCTTTGTTCCCACTATTTGATTATAGTTTTATTTAAGAATACCTTGCCGCATATTTTTTACTCCTTTTCTGGAATGAAGCTATTATATCACATCAGTTTTAGGAAAGAAAGTACTTAAAAGAAATTTTTCTTCCCCTTATATGTAACAATCATACCGGCTTCCTGGTGTTCAGAATGGTTTCTGCTGTCTGCTGTGGTGTTTGATTGGAATTGTCCAGCCAAAAGCCGATCCGTGGTGTTGTCTGCATAAATGTATCGTATAAGGTTTCAACCGTAAAGCCGGAATAGCCTGTTTTCTCCCTGTATCGTTCCCTTTCTTTTATTGTTTCCACATCTGGACAAAGAACGACAACCTCAACAGGGTATTTATGCAGATAATTTATCATTCGGTTTAATTCATCACCGTAGTAGTTATCTTGGATCACTACAGAAAAGCCGTTGTCAAAGTATGACCTTGCCGCATCAGCAGTCAATTTGTATCGAAGGTACAGCTGGCGGACTGCTTCCGCTGATGGGGTAGCTGACATATTTTCTCTGCCTGAAATAATCATTTTTCGGAACACATCACCACGAAGATGGACGCATTTTTCTATTGATTTTGCCAGTAAATCGGAAACTGTAGATTTTCCAGAAGCCATTAAGCCTGTAATGAGATAAATTTTTTGTTTCATTTCACTTCCTCCGGCACAAAAAATATGTACATGTAACTAATTCAACACATTTATAATTTGAATAGGGACATTATAGCATTTACTAAATACAAATTCAATGTATACGGAAAGAAAGATATAAGGAGTGGGAGGGATTCCGCCGTAGTCGGCATTGTAGGAAAATCCAAAAGTTTAGATTTTCCCACAATGCTTATCTTTTGGTCTTTGGTTCGGAATAGTGTAGTGCTGGCGGTCTATCTCTTGTTTTCGGTTGCTTGCTTCCTTACCGTACATGAGCATTTGCGCCCGGATTATCATTTCCGTAGCCCTCCAAGAGGTTGATAACGCCCCAGATACCAAGACCGGCACCGAGCGCGATAACGAGGGTCTGAAGAACGGTGATTGCCTGTTCAAAAAATGCCATATAGTTTGTTAGCCGGAATCTGATTAAAAAATAGGTTTGTCATGTTTCATAGGCATACAAAAGCCGGAACAATCTGCCGACCGGTTTCCGGGGGCATGATTCCGGCTGTCCTCCTTTTTCATTATTTTTTCTTGCGATTGTCCGCTTTGTACGCCAATGGCCCGTAGAGGGCAGGTGCGGCGAATAGATAAGATCACTCCCTTCAAAAGCGGAACGAAGTTAAGCGCCCTTTGTGTCTACTTCATATACTTCGCAGACCTCATTGGGCTTGAGTTTCAGCCTTGCGGACAGGAATGCTTCAATGTCAAAAGCGTTCTTATCGTCCGCGTCGGCAGTGTACTTGAAATTGGGGTGCTTGGTAATGTCGTACTTATCCGAAAGGAAAGGACGCACACCACGCAACTGGAGGATACACTTGCCGCCATCCATAACAGCAAGCTCATCCTGGCTCATCAGCTCTTTCCCCAATTTTTGATAGTTGAGAGAATGGGAGGTTTCCCGACCACGGCTCTCTCCGGTGTTGTAGGTGTCGATGGTTTCCTTGCCCAGCACGGCAGCCAGCTCCTTGAGGGTGGTTGGCTCCTTACCGCCTAGGAAGATGGAAGTATCCATGTTGCCGATGATGGTATCTGCGTTATCCTTATAGATCGCCTTGAGCTGACTCTGCGCCTGCAACACCAGACAGGCAGAGATCTCACGGCTTCGGATGGTAGCGACCAGCTTTTCCAAACGAGGAATCTGCCCGATATTGGCGGCTTCATCAATTAAGCAGCGTACATGGACTGGGAGCCTGCCGCCATACACATCGTCCGCCTTTTCACACAAGAGGTTGAACAGCTGGGTGTAGCACATGGAGATCAAAAAGTTAAAGCTATCGTCCGTGTCGCTCATAATGAGGAACAGGGCAGTTTTCCGGTCTCCCAGAGTGTCCAGCTCCAGCTCATCATAGGCTGTGACCTCACGCAGCTCTGCAATGTCGAATACCGCAAGGCGCGCACCACAGGAAATCAGGATCGACTTGGCTGTTTTTCCGGCGGCCAGCTTATATTTCTTATACTGGCGCACCGCAAAGTGGTTTGGCTTCTCGGCTTCCAGCGCATCAAACATCAGATCTACGGGGTTTTTGAACTCCTCGTCATCCTCACGGACTTCCATAGCGTTGATGAACTCAATGAGGGTGGAGAAGTTCTGCTCCTCCACCGGAGCCTCATAGTGGATATAGCCAATGAGCGCGCAGTACAACAAGGTTTCTGCTTTTACCCAGAAATCGTCTCCAGCCTTGCCCTCGCCTTTGGTATTGGCGATCAGCGTCGTGACCAGCTTCAAGATGTCCTTTTCGCTATGGATATAGGCAAAAGGGTTATAGTGCATTGATTTTCGGAAGTTGATGGTATTTAGAACCTTGATGCAGTAAGGTTCATAGATGACCTTGCCGTGCTTATCCTTCATGGGCTTTCCGTCCTTGCCCAGCTTGGGCGCACCCCGCTGGAGCATTTTTCCGCACTCCACCAAAATGGTTCCCTTCGGGTCGTTCCTGTCAAGATAGAAAACAGAAGTGTTGCATACAATTTTCGCCTTAGAAATTATCTGCTTTCACATCATCACGCATCAGCCGCTTCATCTTGTCCTCCAAGGTGTCCTTGCTCTCTGAGCTGAAATGAACGCCGATGATATAGGTGGTGCTGCCCATTCTCATGCTGAACGAGCCTGCCGGATTTGCTTTGGGTGTTTGGGTTGCTTTGTTGTTCTGTGCCATGCGATACCTCCTTGAAACGGAAAAAGCCAGACAGGGTGTGTGTCGGCAACGAAGTCCGGCAACGGGCTTCAAAAAACCTCGAACATTGTCCTATCTGGCTCTTATACTGTTTTTGCTTTTTTCTTTGATTTCTCCGTTGCTTTCGTTGTTAGAACTCTTAAAACCCTTGTAAATAAAAAAGATTTAAGGGATTAGCCCGGCAACGGGGTCGGCAACGGGATAGCAACCAGCCCGGCAACAGGGTCGATTTTTTAGAATGGAATCTCTATCTGTTGGGCTTCTTCCTCGGTCAGCTCACGAAAACCGTCCGGCAAATCAGAGCCGGTTGCTGATAGCTCGTTGCCGGAATCGGCTCGTTCCCAACCTCGCTGTCTGCCGTACTTGGCAAAGATTCGGGGATTGGGAAATGCTGTCCAGCCCTCGATACTGTTGTTCATGATTTCATTGATTTCCCGGATTTCCCACTGCTTCGGCTCGTCAAAGGAATGGTTCAGAGCTTCTGCATAGATCAGCTTGGAGCAGACCTGTGTGCCGTTGAAATTATCAAGGAAAGACTGAATCAGCCCTGCCTTGGTGTCCTCCGGCATGAACTGCTTTTGCAGCTCCCGCAGCTCCTTGTTCATCTGCTTTGAGAGGGTAAGGCGAAAAGAACCACTCCGATAGATGGTCATTGCTTCTGCCCACATCAGGTCGATATACGCCCTCGATGCGGCTTCATCTTCCAGAATATGAACCTCGGCTCGTTCCGGGTGTACCATGATGGGCAAAAACCTTCGGTTGCCGCTTCGGTCAAGGGGCAGAAAGTCCATCGTATTGGAGCTGCCGCCGAACACGCATTGCCTCAATCGGTCTGCCGGATGGGTTTCATACGGCACTTTATAGGTTTCCTTGACTCTGCTTATAAAGGACTTAATATCCTCAATACTTTTGGCATTGGCGGTGGCAATCATCTCGGACATTTCGATAATCCAATGTCCCTGCATCTTGCGGTAAACATTGTCATCGTCAATCCGTTTCAGGTCATCGGAAAACCACTCGTCTTTGATTGCCAGCAGCCGGAAGAAGGTGGACTTTCCTGCGCCTTGTCCTCCGACCAGACAGAGCATGGTTTCAAACTTGCTTCCCGGCTTGAACACCCGGCTGATTGCGCCCAACATGAACAGCCGCAGACATTCATAGGTGAACTCACTTCCCTCAGCTCCGAGAAAATGGGGCAGGGCGCAACGGATGCGCTCGGTGCCGTCCCATTCCAGACCGTTCAGATAGTCACGGACGGGGTGGTACTTGTTGCAGTCAGCGACAATGGAGATTGCTTTCTGGATTTTCTTTTCGCTGGTCAGCGTGTACTGATCTTCCAGATAGAGCATCAGGTAATTCAAATCCGTATCGTTCAAGGTCGTTGTCGGCTTGCTCCACCAGAGCGGCTTCACAATATCAATGCGCTCCGTCAGGATGTTGTAGCGGATCGCTCCTTCCAGCTTCGGGTCATTCTGAAATACAGTCAGACAGTTTCGGATGCTGTTTTTGACAGCTCCGTTATCGGTCGAGTCCAGACTTCCTCTGACTTCCTCCACGGTCATGCTCGTCTGGGTGTTCTGCAAATCGTTGTTCAAGATTCATCACCTCTTTTCTTTGCTCGGCAACCAGAGCCTTCTTTTCCTCGGCTGTGCCGTACAGAAGAACATCCAGCAGATATTCGATATGGCTTTCTCGTTGCAGGGCTTCCACGAACAGAGGATGCCATTCGTCCTCCGGCTGCTTTGGTGCGTATTGTTGCTTCCATGTCCTGAGATGATGGAAGTAATCGGACAGCACCTTGTAGCATCTGCTTTCTTCCTGGCGGTATCTCTGTTCCGGGGTAGGCTCTCGGATATGGGGCTTGATTCTGTGCTTCTGCCTGTTGTCGTAGCTGATACCGAAATCATCAGCCAGCTTCATAGCGGCGGCTTTGCTGGGCAGTCCGAACAGACGGGAAACAAAATCAACTGCATCTCCGTCCGCTTGGCAAGCGAAACAATGGAAACGCTTGTCCACCTTCATGCTGGGATTCTTGTCATTGTGAAACGGGCAGACTGCCATGCCATGACGGTTGACCTGAATGCCGTACATCTCTGCCGCCTGTCGGGTGGTCAAGTTCTGTTTGACCGCTTCAAATACATTCATTGCATCTTCCTTTCGGGGAACAAAAAAAGACACCTGACATTTTCACAATGAAAACGGCAAGTGCCTTACAGTTCCATATTCTGTTTTTTCTGTTGCGGGGTTTTCTGCTCCTGCTGATTGCTGCTCTGCTCTTGCAGAAACTTTATCTTCTCCGTGACGGAGTGCTTCGGTTCGGGCTTCTTCTCGACCTCGGACTGCTCCGGCATGAGGACTTTGCTGACCCAATAGCGAATATCTTTCATCGGCTGCAATTCCTCCTTGGCGGTGGCAAGCTGTCCAGCAAGCTCGGTGTGTGTCGCTTTCAACTTGTCATATTCCGCTTGCAGGGAATCCAGATTGACATTCAAATCCACGCCCTGCTTTTTGAGATAGCGGAACGCTTTGTTGAAGCTGTCCAGCTCGTCCTTGTGGCTTTCTGCAAACGCTGCCTGTCGTGCTTTCCAGCCGATTTTCAGATACTTGTCATGAACCGCTTTGTGGGTCTGGCAGTCTGCCACGGCGTTCTGAATGCCGGTAATGACCTTCATGCGGGCAGATGCTTTCTTCATAGCGGCGTTGATGCCCTTGGACTTCTCGCTCATTCCTTGCAGGGCTACATCCAAATCTTCCAGCGTGAAAAGCCCATGCTCTTTCAGATAGATCATTGCTTTGGAGACCGCCTTCAAGTCATCGGTCGTGCCTTTCTGCTGACCGTATCTTGACCAGTCGCTGCGTTCTGCCTTGCGTAAGTTCAGATAATCACGCAGCAGAATGACCAGATCGGGGGAAGTGTTCTTTGCTTGTGCTTCCGTTTCTGCAAAGGCTTCCTTGGTTGCTTCCACAATGTCTGCAATCCAGTTCCGCAGATTTTGGATGGTGCTGCGGATGGCATTCATCATGCGGTTAGCCGCCTTAATATCCCGGTTGAGATTGCCGATGTTGGTTTCAATGCCCTTGCGTTCCAGAGCGCAAACGGCGGCTCCCATGTGGACGGTCGGAATCTTATCCAGTCCCTGCCGTTCATAAGAGCGCATATTCACTCGCTCAGGACTTCCGGCAAGTTCCAGATACTTGTTCTGAACAAGCTCCCAGCCGTGTCTCCATTCCTCGGCATGGTACTGCTCGTTCCAATCAACGGTATCCTCCTTGTGGCTTTTCCAGTTGCCGGAGGGAAGTCTGATACGTTCTCCGTTCTCGTCAAGGTCATAAACCTTGCGGCTCTTGGACAGCCACTTTCCGTTTTCATCAATGGCTCTCATGGTCAGCATGATATGGCAATGGGGATTGTGTCCGGGAGGATCTGGGTCATGGATTGCAAAATCACAGCACATTCCCTTGGACACAAAATGCTCTCGGCAGTATTCTTGCATCATCTGCGGATACATTTCGGGCGGCGCTTCTCTTGGTAAGGCAACCACAAATCGCCTTGCAAGCTGGGAATTCCATTGCTTCTCTACTTCCTCAGCTGCGTTCCAAAGTGTTGCTCGGTCAGCATATCCGGGTGGGGCATTGTTGGGCAACATGACCTCTGTGTAAACCACCTCTTTCTTGTAAAGGTAGTTTTTCATCTTCTGGTCATACTCGGAAAACAGCTTCTCTCCGGCTTGGTAGGCAGCTCCGGCAACAGCAGAGCTGCCCTTGCTTCGCTGGACGATGCGGATTTCCAAATGAGGTACTGGCATTTTGGTTTGAACCTCCTTTCGATGGTACAAAAAAAGACCGATACTTTTCAGTACGGTCGAGGGGGGATATTCACTTGTTGTCGGGGAATGATTGCTTGCAATCGTTCCTCGGCGGCAAGTCCACAAAGGGGTAGCTGGCAAAGCCAGCGCAGGGGAAGTGTAGCTTCCTCTGGATGAATGGAGCAAGGGACTTTTGCGGAAATCATCAGGCTCCATGCAATGGGCTTTCGGCAGAACGCAATCACCATCTTTAGGTGGTGTATAATTGCGCCCTTGTCTCCGTCAAGGGTTTTCGCCCTCGTCCACTTCCTGCGTTTCTCTCCGGCTCTCAATCAGCAGGTTCAGCTTCTTTTGAACCGCTTCGCTCTGGAAGATGAAGGTCAGCAGCTCCATCACATCCTCATCGGTCAGAACGGTCGGCTCTTTCAAAAAGGTCTCCAACATTCCGGCACGAGTGCAAAGCCGATGGGTTCTCTCGCTTCTGGTCAGCCGTTTCAGCTCGCTCTGCAATCGCTTCTCCTTGTGCTTGGCTGCGGTCAGCTTGCGTTCCGCAACATACTGTTTGTGTCTCAGCTTTTCCAATTCTTCGCTCATGGGCAACTTCTCCTTTCTGATAATGGGCAAAACAAAAGCGACCAACTTTTTACGGTTGATCGCCTTTGCCTTGGTCATTATAGAATTGTTTAATTTGTGAACTCGTCTGCCAAGTGCTTACTTAGCTCAGATAAAGATTTAATTAACCCCAAATTGCTATATTCAAAACTTTGCGTTAAACTATCCCATTGCATAAATCCAAGGCAATGCTCATGATGTTCGCCTTCAACGATAGTCTGAATGTCAGAAATATGGGCTTCCGTTGAGAGAATATGAGCTAAACGAGGGCTTGCTCCATTATCAATATTGACAAGTAAACCATACTTTGCTCCCGAGACCAGACAGTATCCAACCAGCTGCGACCATTCTTTAAGTCCAGCGCTATTCATTAGCTTAACCTCAAGAATTAGAATTTCAAATTGTGTCCCATCAGTAACTAAAGCAAAAATATCAAGATTAAGCGGTGGGACTCGATTTGCAAAGTTTTTGACACAGGTGCATTTATCAGGATGCTCAGCAATAATTCTTTGCAGATTGGTTTTTAGTTCACCAATGCCCCAAAAAACGCTAAGTTCTTTATGACGCTTTGCTTTGAAATTGCTTTTAAGTTGAGCTTCTATGAAGGTCTGTATTTCTGGATAATACGAAACTTCATTCCGACTATGCTTACCGGGCATTTGACAAATCCTCCTCGGTAATTCTACGAACAAGCAATTTGTATTCGTTATCTGGCGAGACTGTCACTAATCTTTTATAGACCTCAGGATTTCTTGCGCCGATTAAAGCTCCACGACCATTTCCTACAATGACTAACGGTGTAAGCAAGTCCGGCTTTCTTATTTCTACTGTTAAACCTGCATCATTGTTTGAATGCCGTTCAACGATTTGAAAATACCCTTTTGGGCGCTTGCCGGAAAGTTCATCATCATTTGCAATAACGTAGGCAACAGCTTGGAGTATTTCAGCTATCGGGTAGCCGGTATTAGCAGTGGTTCCATATAGCAAAGCTGTTTTATCTTCGTTATATTGTTCTATTAAATTTCGGACGTTGATGTTGAGCGTAGTGTAATCACGACTAAACAGCAACGGGTCTTCCTGAATGATATTCTCTATCTGTGTATAGCTGTCCTTATGCAAAATCGGAAATGGATTTATCAGTTCTCCAATGTGTTCGAACTGCTCCCTGATTTTACAGTACGGGGCGTGTTCACATCCCATAACAGTGCAGAAGTGCCTGAAATGAATGAAGTGCCCACCCCTAATAACTTCCGGCAAGCGAGCATCATTTTCAGCTGGATGTACGGTAGATGGAGTGAAATGCATATCTCTGGTCTCACATCTTTCCGCAGCGTGAATTTCTCTTTGTAATCTACGATTTTCGTTTGACGTTTCCGCCTTGGTTCTGAATGCGAATGCTCCGAACTGAGCATATTGATCCAACAGAATTCTCAGCTTAAATCCTTTATTCCATTGGGCATAGTACGAATCGCTTGTACAATGGATGTTGGGGTGATTCCAGTTAACCTGATCAGGGATACAATTTATGCTATATAGTAGCCGACACAATTCACAAACAAACTTAAAGTTGTAACCTTTTATTTCAAAAGAAATAATCTGATGCTCATCCGTAAAGCGGCGCTGCGATTTTGCCATACTACCAATAGTATCTGCTAATCCTGCAATGAAGCGGCGCTTAAGATTGTCATCAACTAATTCTAATACCACCTGACTGATATCAGCAGTTCCTCGAAGTTCGCCCTCACAAGCAATACCATAATGCATGAGGTCATTTTTTACTGCTGTTGTATCACCTTCACAGAGAATTGTCCATGTGCCTCCGGGTGTTGTTTCGTATTGAACAGAAAGGTCGTAGACAGCCCGAAACATTTGTCCTACTTTACGCAAAATATCCCCTGCAATTTCACCCGCACGCTGTGGGTTTTCAAGGTATGAACCCCATTTTTTGTATGGTAAGCGAATACTAAATACATCTTCTGCATTTCCGAATACGCCACCACCTATAATTAACCCCAATAAGTATGCTTTATCTGTATCCATTATTCTATCCCCTTACTTTTCGCTTCCATTTTTCTTGAACACTTGCTCCATTATTGCAGAAGCAATATTATATGCTAATGTAACCGGAACAGCATTTCCTATGACTTTATACATTGCGGTTATATTTCGTGCTGTATCCGTTAAGAAGTTAAAATCATCGGGGAAGGTTTGAATACGTGCAACTTCTCGAACAGTAAATCTTCTGTCCTCATAGGGATGTATAATACCGCAATTCTCCGGCTGAGCAGATGCTGTCATAGTTCCGCAAATTTCATCTCTCGAAAAACGCCGATAGAAGTTAGGCGAATGATACTTCTTCATATTATCTCTGATTCTTTGGAAACGAGGGGCTAAATGCTCATACGGAACATCTTTCCACGAGCCGCCCTCAGGAATATATTTAATCATATCCAAAGCCTGCGGAGAAAGGGACCAGTCTACATTGTTAGCTACTTCAGACGGTACGTTTAGAATATGCCGTAATGTCAAATTATCTTTACATTGCTTTTTAGGAAACTCAAATGTGATTCCTAAATCCTTGCGTACACCAACAAACAAAACTCTCTGACGATTCTGAGGAACGCCATAGTCTGATGCGTTTACAAGTTGATGCACAACATTGTATCCAATGCCATTCATGCTGGACAGATCTTCTACTATGACTTCTGCTAAGTTGCGTCCATCAATATATTTCGTTGAAAGCAATCCCTTAACATTCTCAAAAACAATTACCTTCGGCATCTTCTTTCGAATAATACGTAAACATTCTTTATATAGCATGCCACGAGAATCGTGGACACCTTTACGATTTCCGGCATTAGAGAACGGCTGGCACGGGAATCCCGCAGTAAGAATATCTCCATCTGGAATTTCATCTTCGCCAACTGACAATATGTCACGCCGATCTATATTGCCCAAATTGAGCGAGTATATCGCTTGAGCATCTGAATCAAAATCGTTCGCAAAAACAATATCAAATCCCGCCTTCTTGAAACCTAAATCCATTCCACCACATCCGGAAAACAAGGAAATGAGACGAGGGCGTTCTGGCATTTCAAGATCTAAGACATAAGAGCCTGCATTGTTACACATTGGCTTGTTTTGGTGAGAATTAGATACATATTCATCAACATCACAAGCTCGAATTCGCCACGTATGATTGCCAAGTTTTGAAGCGGGTAAGCTACCATTGCCAATCATTCGCCGTATAGTTTTTTCGGATAGCTGTAGATATTGAGCTGTTTGAGAAACAGTTAACAGTTCCGTATCCATAGGTAAATTCCTCCACTCTGTTTTTTACATTCTTTATTCTAATATACGAACCCCCGAATGTCAACAGAAGAGAGGAAAATGTAGGACATGAATGGACATCAGAGGACACAATTTCAATATACGCACATCGAACAGATGTTTTAAGATGAGCATTTGAATTATGCAATAGTATATTTCTTCGTTGGCGAGCAGTCAAAACATCGGATGTAAGCTCGACATTTTGACCGCATATCGCCCCTAACTGTTACATTATTCCGTCCGGCTCTTGAACCCGGTTTGCTTTGCGCTCTCGCTTGCTTTCCGTCTGCGTTCTTCGCTGTACGGTGCTTGCAGTCGGATAGACAGTCTGGACTTGTCCAGCACATAGATCACGCCGCCCTGGGCGAAGGATTTTTCCAAGCAGCAAAGGTCGGGGTGTTTCTTGCTGAACGCTGCCAGCCGCTTTCGCAGTCCGGCATTGTAGGTCTGGATGTGGGCGGTGTCCTCGCCCTTGTTGAACAGGATAATGGTCTCTTTCTCATACTTTGTCAGGGTCATATTCGTCATCCTCCCATTCCTCATTGTATTCCATGCCGTCCTCGCAATCCTCTGCCGGACAGCCTCTCACGATGCGCTCAAAAGCCTTTTCGTAGCGCAGATATGCTTCCATCTCTAAGCGGAGATTGAAGAACATACAGCGATACCAACGGTCGGCGGTCGGGGTGTTCATTTCTCTTGCGATTGCAAGGAAGAATCGCTTTACGGCAGGATCGGGGGCAAGCTCTGCCAGCGTACAGAAACGGTTGACCGTTGCTTCACGGTCAGGGCTGCCAAAGGCGTACAGTGCTTTCTTCTGGTTCATTGTCATAGTTTTGTTCTCCTTTGATTTGATAAAATAAAAGCGGCAGGGACTTCACAAGGAAATACCTGTCGCTTTGCTGACGATATAAAATTGTTGGGTCAGGACTTGATAAAATCACGCAGTCCGTAGTTAATAACGGCGATTCTAATAATCAGCCATTCCGCAATGTGAGGGATGATAAAGACCACAAAGGCAACTGCCAGCAGTTGGAGCGTTTCTGCTCCTGCGCTGATGCCGAACATCCATCCGGCAATCGTTATCAGGAACATCAGCCCGGCAAGCAAATTGAAGATAACGGTCGAAAACTGCGTGAAGAAGATACCGACCCATTGTATCAAGGTGACTGCCACAATCAGCGGCAGCACCAGCAACTTAATGATTAGCTTTATCAGTCCCATGGTTTCCTCCTTGCTTAGCTGTAAATTAGCTCGTCCTTAATGACTTCCTCTGCCTGTGCCACACAAGCGTTCATCTGGCGAACCCATTCAAGCTGATTTGTGGCTTTGAGCCGTTCGGTCACACCGTAGTGTTTCATCAGCTGGGGAAGGATGATGTTCATACGGCTCTTGGCGGCGGCTTCAATTTCCGCACAATGGGGATATAGCGTTTCGCTCAGTACCATCTCCGAAAAGAGAAACGGCTGTGCTATCCGCAGATACGACTTTCGCATCAGCCCCCACTTTCCAAGACGGATATTCGGGTTTTGCAGTTGAATGTCGGGGATGTAGTAATCTCCGCTCTTGATGAATTTCAGTTCCATAGTGTCCTCCTTAATGTTTGTCACTGACGATTTCAATGCGCTCATACAGCCCGGAATCATCGTCCAGAAACAGGTTCTTGTGATGCTCTGCTTCGGCAAGAGAACGATAGTAATATTCCTCGTCCGGCTTGCCGTCCTTGCGGACAAATCTGACTATCCATAACTCGTTCATGCTGGAATATCCTCCTTTTCTGCTTTCTTTTTGTGGTAGTCCTCTCTGCGCTTGGCAAGGTGGGCTTCGTATCGTTTGATGGCTTCGGGGTCTCCGGCTTCCGCATCGGCTTTCAATTTCTGATAGCACTTAACGGTGGCTTCGCTCTGATATTTCCGCTTCTCAGCCAGCTTCCTTGCGGCTTCTTCATCGGTCTTGGCAAGCTCCACAAGGGCTTTGTGTTCAGCTTTGCGCTTGGCAGTCCTTGTGCGGATATACTCCTTTTTTCGGGCTTCCATCATGGCGGCGTACTCTGGATCAGCTGCCATCCTCGCTTCCTCACGCTCCTTTTTGCGCTGTCTGGCTTCGGCTTCCTTGGCTCTCATTGCTTCCAGCTGCTTGGCTGCTTCGGGGTCTGTCTTTGCCTTTTCTTTCAGCTCAGCCCGTGTCAGTTTGTTTTTCTTTTTGGCTCGCTCCACTCGCTTACGCTCAGTTTCGAGTATCTTTTCACGCTTGATGCGCTCTTTTTCCTCTAACTGACTGATATATTCCGGGCTGGCTTCTCTGGCTTCCTTTAGCTTCTGGCGGTGCTTCTGATTCCGCTCACGCTGATATGCCAGATGTTCTTCATACTGTGCGATAGCAACCGGGTCTCCGGCTTGTGCAGCTTCTCGCATAGCATACAGCTTTTGCTTTCTGCGTTTTTCCGAGCGTTTGCCCTTTTCCTGCTTCTTTCGCAGCTGCTCGGCTTCGATGGCGGCAATGCGTTCTTCCTCGGAAACAGTTTCAACAGGCGGGTAGTAGTTACCGATGAAATTGAAATGAATATCAATGTTCTGCTGTCGGTAAATGGTTCGACCGCCTGTGGCTTCGTGAACCTCAATCCTGTCAATGAATGCATAGAGCATAGTGTCGGTCAGCTCCTCGCAGTCCCGGTATTTCTTGACCAGAGCGATAAAACGGGATGCGTCCACCTGCTTGATTTCATCGTGCTGAACCAGATTTTCCAGCTCTGCAACACGCTTTTCCAGCAAAATCTGTTCTTCATCGTATTGCTGAATCATGCGCTGTGCCTGTCGCTCCGGCAGCAAGCCGCTCAAGGTACTCTCATAGAGCTTGTTGATTTTCTCGTCCAGCTCAGCCATTCGTTTCTTTGCTTCGGCAAGTTCCTGATAGCCATTGTTTGCCGTTCTGGTCTGCTGCTCATTCCAAACGGCTTTGAGCTGCTGAATAAACTCGTCCTCGTTTTCAAGGACATATTTGCTTACTGCCTGAATTGCCTGTAAAATTGCCGCTTCCAGAACCGATGTTTTTACATAGTGGGAAACACATTCTCCGCTCTTGCTCCGATAATTGCCGCATTGAAAAGCGGAATCTGAATCATAGTGCTTTTCGCTATGATTTGCTTCGGGACTGATAAATCCCATTCTTGCGCCACAGTCAGCACAGTACACCAAGCCGGACAGGCGGTGGGAGTAGGTGCCATTCGCCACTCTCGGCTTTTTCTTCGAGCGAATCTTTCTGGCAATATCCCATGTGTCTTGGTCGATGATGGCTTCATGCGTATCGGGGAAAATCATCAGCTCGTCCGGCGTTGCGGCTCTGCGCTGCTTGGTCTTGAAGTTCTCGCAGATGGACTTGCCCAACACAGTATGACCGAGATATTCCTGCCGATCAAGGATGTAGCCAACGGTGGTTGCACTCCATCGGCAGGGGTCTGTCACATTCTTGTGTCTGCAATTCTTCGGCTGATTTAAGGCTGCATAAGCGGAGGGAATCAGCACCTTCTCTGCTGTCAGCATTTCCGCAATGGCGGTGGTGCTGTTGCCCTGACAAACCAGACGGAAGATTTTTCTGACAACCTCTGCGGCTGGCTCGTCCACGATGAGAGTCTGCTTATCGTCCGGCTTTCTCTTGTAACCATACGGGATAGAGCCGCTGCATCGCATTCCGTCTTTCATTCTGGACTTGAAGATTGCCTTAATTTTGTTGCTGGTGTCCTTGGCGTACCATTCGTTCATGATGTTCAAGAACGGCGTGAAGTCATTGTCCTGCGGGGTAGCACTGTCCACATTGTTGTTGATGGCTATGAACCGAACGCCCTTTTTCGGGAAAAGGATTTCTGTGTAGTAGCCAACTTGCAGGTAGTTTCTACCAAAACGACTGAGATCCTTTACCACAAGGGTCTCCACTCGTCCGGCTTCGACTTCTTCCAGCAGGGCGGCAAAACCGGGACGATTAAAGTTCGTACCGGAATAGCCGTCATCATAGAAGTGCCGGATATTTCTCAGCCCATGCTGACGGGCATATTCTTCAAGATATTTCTTTTGGTTCTGGATGGAGTTCGATTCTCCAGCCTGTTCATCATCTCTTGATAAACGCTCATACAGAGCTGTAATTTTGATTTCTTCTTTCTTTGCCACGGTTTTACCTCCCTTCTTTATGTAATTAAGCAGGTAAACATCGGTCGTGCTTGTGAAACACACCCTTTGTCTATCTGCTTATAGTATAACCGTTGGGGTCTGTGACCACATAAGAACTGTGCATCTGCATCAGATTGGGCTTCAACCAGAAGCGGGTCTTACCGGAACCGGAGCCGCCGATCACCAGCACATTTTTGTTTCTGGCGGTCTTGGGGTCCTTGGGGCGGCTGTTCATGGTCAGGCTTTCGGTTTTTGTGAGAATGACATTGTTCTGGAACACCGGGTCGATGTAGGGAGCAATATCCTCACGGGTTCCCCATGAAGCGTTTTGTCAAGTGCTTTTTTGAGTTATTGACGCAAATTCTTGTGAAAGTGCGAAAGTGCAAAGTGCAAAGGGTCTGCGTTTTGCACTTTCAGCTTGCGGGTTCGGGCGGCTGCTTCTTCTTGATGAAGTTATACCATTGACCGCCGACACGCCTTGCGCCCAAAATGCTGCCCATGTTGCGCTTGGCGTTCTGTACCGTCCTCTCGGATATTCCGGCTTCGGCTGCGGCCTTTACAATGTCCTCGCTGGCAAGCTCTTTCCCGTCTGCAAGCAGGTCAAGTATCAGCTTCTCGGCTTGTTCGGTCTTGGTGGCGGTGTTCCCGCCCGCGCCGGATAGCAGCTCGTCGGCGGTTATGTCGTATTCGCCTATCCATGAAAAGCCTGTTTCCGGGTCAAGGCAAAAGGCAACGGGCTTGCCCTCCGGCGCCAGGGAAGATTTGTCATGGACGATAACACGCACATTCGGCTCCCGCTTCACGCGCCCGATCAGCAGGACGCTCCTTGCTGCGGCGCGGAAGTCGATAGAACCTAAGCCCCGGTATGCGCTCTGCCCTCCGGCAGCTTTGTTCAAGTGTCCGATAAGGATAACGGCGCACCCGGTACGCTCGGCAACATCGGCAAGACGGCGGAACATGGGGCGCACTTCGTTTGCCCGGTTCATGTCGGTCTTTTCGCCCATGTACGCCTGTATTGGGTCAAGGATAATCAACCGCGCCCCGTTCTGCGTGATTGCCTTTTCTATGCGCTCGTCGGAGAGGGTAAGCTCCCGCTTGGCTTCATCAATCACAAGCACGCGGTCAAGGTCGGCTTCGGCTTCTATCAAGCGGGGCTTGACGGTATCGCCCAGCCCGTCCTCGGCGGTCTGGTAAATCACTTGGAATGGCGGCAGGGGCTTCATTCCCGGCAGCGTTCCCCCGGTGGTGCAGGCAGCGGCAAGGCGTAGGGCAAAGGTGGTCTTGCCCTCGCCGGGGTTGCCTTGCACAATGGTTACTTTCCCGAAAGGGATATACGGCTCCCATAGCCATTCAACGGTCTGCGTGTCAACCTCGCTCATGCGGATAATCTCGACGGTTTCTTCCTGCGGCGGCTCTTTCAGGCCGTAAACTGCTTCCTGGATATACTTCCCGTCTGTGATTTCTGCCCGGTGCTGCAATACCTCGTTCCAGTCCTTAAACAGCGGCACAAGGCGGTGGACGGTCAAGCCCTCCGGCACAAGCTCCGCAAGGCGGCTACAAGCGTCGTTTCCGGCTTGGTCGCTGTCAAGGCAGAGGTAAACGGTCTTGATGTTCGGACGGTCAGAAAGGAAACGCAATAGGGCTTTTTCTCCCACGCCGCCCAATGACAAATAGCTCTGCTTCTGCCATTCCTTTTTGAACAGGCAGAGGAAAGAGAGCAGGTCAACGGGGGCTTCAAAGGCAAAAAGCCTGTCGCCCTCGCCCCGGTAACAGAAATTAAAGGCTTTGTCGCTGCCTTTCACATCGAGCCGGAAGTTTCCCGCCGTTCCCTTGCTGTGGGCGTAGCGCGGTATTCCGTCCTCGTCCCGCCCCACAAATACGGCGTTGTGGTGGGCTGCGTCCTCGTAAATATCGCCGCGGGCAAAGAAAAAGCCCGTCACATCTTCATCAATGCGGCGGGCTGCTGTGAGGTAGTTCCTCGCTGTTCGGTTGTCGCTGTTTGGGGGTGGTAGCCGGAAGTCGGAAAGGGACGCGGGGCAAGGTCTGTCCGGCGGCGGTGCGGCTCCCTTTTCTCCTGTGAGAAGTTCCACGGCTTCGGTGAAGCTCTTGCCGAAAAACTCTATAACAAAATCAACGGGGCCGCCGCCCTTGCTCTGGCTGTGCCTGTACCATTTGTTTCCCCGGACGGTCAAGCTGTCGTGCCGTTTCCAGCGGTATTCATTCCCGGCGCGGGTAAGCTGCTCGCCCTGTGATTGCAGGAAAGAAACAAGGTCGGCTTGATTCGCCCGGTCTATCTGTTCTTGGGTGTAGTACAAAAATCTCAACTCCATTCATCGTTCTAAGTCGTGCCGCTTGGCGCGGGTCTGCTCCGGCTGGTCGGCTTTCAGTGCAATATCAACGCACTTGCGGATATTGTGCAGCTCGGCAACCTCGGCGCGGGTTTCTTTCAGCTTGGTATATTCCGCTGTTCTCTGCCCGCTGAGAGTGGCGTACTCTTTTTCCCATTCAGAGATAGGCAAGGTCTTTGTCCCTTTCGGCAGATTTGCATGGAGATAGCGGCTCGCTGCGTTCCATAGCGTAAGCTCGGCGCGGTGGGCTTCCTCGTACTTGTCACGCTTGCTCGTCCAGCCATTTTTCAGCTTTTTCAGCTCGTCGTGAATGGGCTTGTACTCGGTGTAGTTCTTCCCGTATTCAATCAATTTCTGCAATTCTTTCATGCGCTTCTCGGCGGTTTTCATGCCCTCCCGGATAGCGTCGGCTTGGTCGCTGACAGAGGAAAGGGCAGCGTCCAGCTCCGCAAGGGTAGAAATACCATGCTCGGAAAGATAGTTGACCGCCTTTGCAACGGTTTTCAGTTCATCGGCGGCGTGCTGCCTTTGCCAACTCTGCGAATACTTCCGGCTCTTTTCTCTCTGAACGCTTAAATACTTCATCAGCAGATTTGCAAGGCCGGGGGATTGCGGGGGCTGCTCCGGGGCGGTTTCCCGCGCCTTGAACAGTTCGCCAATCCATTCTTTGAGCTTTCCAATCTGCGCCCTGATTTCCCGGATAAGGCGGTTTGCCTTTCGGATATTCCGGTTCAGCTCGCCTTTCTCGGTGGCTATGCCTTTCTTCTCCATTTGACAGGCCGCTACGCCCATGTGGACGGTGGGCAGCTCGTCAATGCCGCGCTCGGCGTTGCTGCGGTAGTCGATACGCTCCGGGTGTCCGGCGCGTTCAAGGTAGGCGTTTGAAATATCCGCCCATGCCTTGCGCCATAAAAGCGCGTTGCCCTTGTCGTTCCAGCCTGTGAGGTCAACTTTGTGTGTCTTGTATCTGCCGCTTGGTAAGCGTATGCGCTCGCCGTTCTCGTCAAGGTCATATTCCTTTTTGGACTTCGCCGCCCATGCGCCGCGCTCGTCAAGGGGGCGCATGGTAAGCATGATATGACAATGGGGGTTGCCGCTGTCGGTGTCGTGAATGGCAAAATCAACGCACATTCCTCTTGAAACAAATTGAGAGGAACAGTATTCACGGACAAGCCGGATCTGTTCCTCTCTGGATAATTCTATGGGGAGTGCTGCGTCAATCTCTCTGGCAAGCTGGGCGTTCCCGGCTTTCTCGTAAAGCTCCACGCTGTTCCACAAGGTTGAACGGTCAGAGAAAGAGGGCGGGGCATGGGGCGGCAGTAGGATTTCCGTATGGACAACGCCGCGCTTGCGGGTGTAGTCATGGGTCATTCCGTCCCACTCGTTTGTGATTTTCTCGCCGCTTCGATAGGCGGCTGCGGCAACGGCTGACTTGCCTTTTCCTCGGCTCACAATGCCGATGTTACAATGGTAAATGGCTATGGGTATCACCTCCCGGATAGGATAACCAAACCCGCAAAAATGGTACAGACGCCAACGGCGGGTGTACTGTTTTTGTGGGTGTGCAGGGATAGCCGCGTAAGCGGCGCAAGGGGTGCAGCCCCTTGTTGCGGCAAAGCCGCCATATCGGAGCGCGGGGAAAGTTCCCTGTGCGGAGATACGCCCTCGGCAGAGCGCACACGCCCGCAAGGGTGTATAAGTGCGCCCTTTGTTCCAAAGGGATTATTCGCTTTTCCCGCCCTCGGTGCGTTTTTTCAGATAAGCCCGCGCTTCCTCGCTCGTCAGGGCAAGCCGGAGAAAGGCGGCGGCTTCCTCATCGGTCATGGTCTTGGCTTCCGGCACAATGCTCTCAAAGACTGCGCCTCGGACGACCAGCCGGTGGCTGCGCGTCCGGCGTTCCTCTTGGGATAACTTTTGCCGCAACACCTTTTCCCGATTTTCAAGCTGCCGGATTTTCTTCTTCCCGTCCTCAATCTCGGCTTGCAATTCCTCGCGTTTTTTTTCTCTCGGTTTCGTCATGGGTGGTCACTCCTTTCTACCTGTCGGCATAGAAAAAGGACAGTCGATTTCCTCGGCTGTCCTTTTGATTAGGGTGTTTGGTTTACTCCGTTCTGCTCAATAAATGGGAATATTAAATATCAATACGCCCTTTAATACATTCCTATTAAAACATCAGCTTCGATTGTCAAATGTGTGAGAGTACGCCAATCAACGCAATCTTTTTCAACGCAAAAGAGAAGCGGCGTCATTTCAATAAACGACATTCTTTGTTCTGATGACAACTGTACGGTGGCTGAAACCGTTTCTCTTGAAATGGTTTTAAGATATTTCTCAAAATATTCAACGACAGACTCATTTGAATAATCTGGATTTTTCAAGTGTGCTTGCACTTTAGTCCTGATTTCCCTCAAATGATTTTTCGTAGGAATTACTTTCACAACATATCCGTTAGGAGATAGCAATCGCTGAAATTCTTTGTAGTGTGCAGGCGAAAATATGTCTAAAATACAATCCATACTTCCGTCTTTCAAAGGGATTTTTGATAAGTCAGTAACAAACCACTTCACTGCTTTGCGCTTGTCTTTTTTTGATGCAATCTGTATTGCCTCCCTTGACAAGTCAAAGGCAAAGATGTTTCGTTCTGTTCTTTGCTGTATCTGCCTTGCATAGAAACCCTCGCCGCAACCAACATCTAAAATGTTTCTTATAGATGGCGTATCAGAAATAAACTGTATGATTTTCTCCAACACAACATCATACATGCCATACTCCAAAATTTGGTGCCGGTTGTCAAAAGACCGCTTGCTGTAGTTGGTTTTGGGCGATGATTTTAACAACAAATTTACATACCCATATCTTGAAATATCAAAGCAATGTCCATGTCTACAAATTAGGCTATTGCCTTGTATATCCATTGATTTTGTGCAAATTGGGCATTGAAAATAAACCTTGCTGTCTGCAAAGCGTGATAAATTATTATTCATTTGTTTTTCCTCCGTAATTACATCTCTGCTTCAATAAGCGAGTTATGCAATACGGATAACCGCAACATAACTCGCGGTTTTATCTTAATCTCATAAATGTAACCATTGTGTTGTCCTCCAATCAATTCCGCAGTATTACTCTGCTTTTAGAAAAAGTATAGCACAAAACTATGAACATTTCAACTCTATTTCAGCCTGTCGGCGACGTTGCTCTCTCTGGCATACCGCCGCGCCGCTTCCCGCCGTTCCTCGCTGTATGGGGCGGTCAGACGGAAAGAGAAGCGGCCTTTCTCAATGTCAAACTCCATGCAGCCCGTTTCCGGGTCTGCGTCAGTCTGCTGGCAGATCGCCGGATAACGGCGGCTGTATGCAAGCAGACGCTTTTTCAAGGCGGTGTTGTGGGTGCGGATATGGATAAGGGGGTCTTTCTCGTCAAACCAAATATCGGTGGTCTTTTCCTGCTTGGTAAGCCCTGTTCTCATGCAAACTCCTTTCTGTGCCCCTGTTACGCAATAGGGGCATTTTTCGGGTGTTTTCTCCGGCTCTTGACTTGGAGAAAACGGCGTTTTTGACGATAAAAACCGCCCGGACGTGGAATGTATCGTCGGGGCGGCTGTTATCGCAAGATTTCCGATTTTTCCGGCTCTTGACCGTCAGACGCAGATAAACACGAACTGTCGGCAAGTATCGTCTTGAGCAGCTTGTCGCGGAATGTTTCTGTGCTGCTGTGATTGAAAAATAACTCCGCAACAATAGTCTGCCCGTTTCTCTGCGTCGTGATGATACTGTCGGGGGTCTGTTCTGCCATAGGCAGCTCCTTTCTCCGGGCACAAAAGAGGGACTTCCCGTAGCCGGAAAATCCCTCTTGGTTGTCGGTTATTCTGTTTTACTGTGCGGGCTGTGCGGCGGCGGTCTGCGCCTTTCTCCTTGCCCGGTATTCCCGCGCCTTGATACGCTCATACTCCCGCTGCTTTTCAAGGTTTCGCGCCCGGTACTCCCTTGAATACTTCCGGTGGTAGGCGCGGCTCTTTTCCTTTTTGGCTTCTTCGATTTCTTCCCGCATTTGCCGGATTTCCTGCTCTGTCGGCTCTGCAAGCTGCGTTACTTCGTTCTCAAATCTGCCGATATAGTTGAAATATATGCTGATGTGCTGGATTGCGTATCTCGCCCTTTTCTGGTCGCGCTCATGCACTTCAATCCTGCTGATAAACTCGTTGAGAATGGCGGGGGTGAGGTCAGTAAAGGCGGCATGGCGTTCCGTCAGCTTCAAAAACTTCTGCGCCCGTCCTCCCGCGTTCTCATAAGCGGATAGCTGCTCTTGGAGTATGGAAAGCTCCGTTTTCAATGCGTAGTATTCTTCTGAATACTTCTGCGACATTTGCTCGTAGCGGTCTTGCGGGATAGTGCCGAGGGCGTTGTCCTCATAGAGCTTGTTCAGCACCTTGTCGATCTGTTCAAGGCGCGTCGTGATTTGTGGGATACGCTTCTGCTGCTTTTTGGTCTGGTCGGTCTGCTGCATGGCAAGGTTCTTTTTCACTAAGGCTTCAAACTCCGCCCGGTTGCTGATAGAATAGTCCTCGATTTTCTTCAGCACTTCCGCGACGGTCTGCATGAGCAAGTCCGCGTCAATGATGTGCGGGGAATGGCATTTGGGGTTTTTGGCTTTTCCCTTGTGGTACTCGCTGCAATAGGCAACGTGCCGCTTGCCGCCGTTTCTGTAATCTATGCGGATGTGCATTTTTGCGCCGCAATCCTTACAGAAAAGCAAGCCCGACAAAGGGTGGATTTCCCCGTCCCCGTTGGGGCGTCTGACGGGCGCGTTTTCCAAAATCCGCTGTGCGGTTTCAAAGTCGGCGCGGTCAATAATCGGCTCATGCACATTTTCGGTTATCTGCCATTGGCTCCGGTCTACATAGTGGTTCCGCTTGTCCCGGAAATGCTTTGTAGTCTTGAAGTTGACTACATCGCCGCAATACTCCTGCCGTGTAAGGATATGGGTCAAAGTGGCTTTGTTCCACTTGTAACGGTTATCCTCATTGAGCGCCCTGTTTTTGCACGTTCCCCGCCCGCGCTCTTTCATGTAGAATGTGGGCGTTGGGATTTGCGCCTGCGTCAGATATACGGCGATTTGGTTGCGGTTTTTCCCGTCCAGAAACAGGCGAAAAATCAAACGGACAACTCCGGCGGCTTCCTCGTCGATTATCCAAAAATCCTTGTTGTCCGGGGATTTGACATAGCCATAGAGAGCTTCGGTGGCAATCGGCTTTCCACTCATGCCCTTCGTCTTAATGCCGGTCTTTACTTTCTTGCTGATGTCCTTTGCGTACCACTCCGACATGATGTTGATAAAGGGCGCAAACTCCAATGTGTCGGGCTTCTCGCTGTCTATCCCGTTGTTGACCGCGATAAAGCGCACATTGTTCCGTCTGAATATCTCCATAGCGTTGCCGACTTGGAGATAGTCGCGCCCCCAGCGGGTCATGTCTTTCATAATACACACGCCGATTTTACCGTTTTCTACGTCCTCTATCATGCGGGAGTAGGCGGAGCGGTCGAAAAATCTGCCGCTTTCATCGTCGTCAATGTAGTGCCGGATATTCGTCAATTTTAGCTGTCTGGCGTAGCTTTCCAAAAACTTCTTCTGGTTCTGTATGGAGTTGCTTTCGCCGCCGTCCCTGTCCTCGTCGCCTACGGAAAGGCGGGAGTAAAGGGCTGTGATTTTGTTGTAATCATTCATGTGCATATCCTCCTGTGCGTCCATGTAGAGTTCTTTACACTTAAGATTATGCACTCCACCGTGCAGAACCATACTCCATGCCGTGACGGTACTTCTTGGCGTTCTTGCTCTTGAGATATACCGCCAGACGCAGACCAGCACCGCAGCACAGCCCCACCAGCAGATCCAACGGGTGCAGGCTGGGCCAGAAACTTTGCAGCGCCCCAGGCAGGACGGCAAACAGGGAAAGGAATTTTTCCGAAGCATTTGCCCCCTGAGCCAGCCGCCATGCCTCCCCGAAGTTGGTAGCAAACAGCCCCATCAGGAGATAGGGCAGGTTCAGCAAAACGAGCTTTTTGATGTCAAACTGCTTTTTCATCGCTCCAGCTCCTTTCGCTTGGTACGATCCACCACGGCATTTTTGACCATCTCTTTGAACTGACTGAGTTTTGCCAGCACAGACGGGCGTTCCGTTTTCTCGGCCTTCTTGACCTTTTTGCTGGTGTACTCGGTAAATGCAGCGGTCAGTGCGTCGGCGTCACGGCCTTTGAAAAAGATCAGATACTTGGGCGGGGAGCTGCTGCGGTCTTTCTTTACCGCATAGTCCACACCATATTTTCGGGCGATCTTCTCAAATTCCTTGATGGAGGGGTCTGTGATCTCAATATTGGAGATCCCCTGATTCTGACCAATGAGCTGCTTGACGGTCTGTTTGCCGTGGGGTGTCACAGGAGCGTCACGGCTTCTCTGTTTTTGCAGCTTCTTCTCCTTGCAGTGGGCCATGTACTTACTGATGGCAGCTTTGAGCAGCCTGCCGGTAAACTTTGTTCCGCTGACAACCAGCGTTAAAGTCCTGTTTTCCACTTCTTCCTGCATTTTCATCTCCTCCTTTCCACAAAATGTGCAGGGGTGGTGCATTTCTTTCTAAGGCGGAACCACCAGCCGCCGGAGAAAATATTTCTTCATCGCTCCATCCCGCGGTTCTTTTTCTTTACCGGCTTTTTATCCGGCAGATTCCACTCTTTCCGAAACTCTGCCACGCCTTTAGGGTCAAATGCCTTCAACTTTTCCAGATCAAAGGCAACAGCAGAATATTTTCCATAACCGGACTGCACCTGATAGGGAAGCACCTTCCCCAATTTGTTCTCTTTGATGAATCTCAGCAGGTCCTTGCTGATGTCACCGGAAATAAACGCCTCTCCGGGGTCCAGGGAATACCCTGGAAGGTTCACCGTCATATCTGCAAACGGCTCTGCTCTATCTTCTGTATGGGTAATCATGCCGATATAGAGCCGCTGATTATTCGCATACATTCCAAGTTGCAGCGATATGGTTTCTTCCCCGTATTCCCACTTGAAGGGTACTTTCTTTTCCTCATTCATATCGGATTCCTCCTATCGTATCTGTTCTTTGTGGTCATAAAACAAATCTCCATTTCTGACCTTTGCATGGCTGAGAATCTTGATCTGCCCCTTTGCCTGACTGTCCAGAGCTTTTTCATAGCCTATCTCTGACAAAAACAGGCGGGTGCGTTCTCCTTTCCAGCCCACCGGGGAGTCATGGGTCAGCACATCAAAAATAATCATGTGCCGCGTGTTCTCCGCAAATCGCTGGAGATCCATGTAGTCATGGCCGTGGTAGTTCTGCGCCCTGGCTTTCTGGCGCATTTCCTCCATCAGCTGACCGATTGTTTTGCCTTCCTGCATAAAACCCACTTCCTTTCTGTTCTTATGAGACCAGCAAGATCATCTCCCGCAGCTGGGCAAAGTAGAGCTTGCCCTGGGGCGTGACCAGCGTGTAGGAACCGGTATGACCGTGGTTGCAGTAGTCTTTAACGCAAAACAGCCCTGCATTTTTCACATTGGCATAAGGCAGCACATTGCCGGATGCCGTGCGGTACACAAACCGCCGTTCTATCAGAAACCGGACAAACCGGCGCTCCGGGACATCCAACTCTTTGGCGGTAGTCCTGAGATTGGTGCTGTGCTTTAAGTCGATGAACAGGTCATAGAAAGCGGCTTTGCCCTCCAGCTGTGCATTTTCCTTACGCAGAGAAATATTCGCTTCACGCTCAGCCAACAGGTCTGAGCAGAGCTTCATCAGAGCTTCCGGGGAAGTGGCAATCTCCCACAGCTTCTCTTTTGTGAGATAAGCCCCGTGCTTACGAATGGTAGGCAGGACCTCATCGAATACCCACCGTTCAAACTGCTCTGCCGATGGCAATTTGCTATGAACGATCAGGCGGTACAAATCGCCTTCTGGGATAAAAGTCATACTGATTTTGCGGTCGGGGCTTTGTGGGTGAGGTGCGTCGCGTTTCACGACATACCTACAATGGCGGATAATTGCATCGCGGGGATTGCTGTACCCCAGCGCAGCGGCCACATCCGTTCCGCAGAACAGGTATTTGCCGTTTTCCTCAATGACACGGATACTGCCAAACTCCGGGTTTTTGAAAATTTCCATCTGGTTCATGTCGTGCCTCCTTTGGCATGATAAAAGGCAGCCTTTACCAGCCGCCTGCGTGCATATCGTGGTTGACCAATGAAGTGAAGTGATTGTTCATGGTGGTAGGCGCATTGAACAGCACCGCAAGCAGGTACTGCTTCATGTTGCGTACCTGGGTGGTGTTCTTTTGCAGACAGTCCATGACAAACTCGATGTGGGAGCTATCCAACTTCAAAAAGCGGGAACGCACAATCTCGTGAGGGAAGTCTGCCCCAGAGATTCGGGTGGTCTTTCGTTTGGCACAGACCGTTTCTACCAACAGCTCTACGATCTCATTTAGGTCATCCAGGTAGAGAGGATAACGCTGCTTCAAGCAGTCATACTCGATATTCTCCAAAATCAACTCCCGATAATTTTCTATCTCTGTGACAGACATCGCTTCCCTTCCTTTCCGTTCCGGCGGTCTTGCAGCCGCTGTTTCCCGGAAGAGAATGGAATCGGTACTTGATCCATAAGTAATTGATTTTTCTGTATTTGATTTCTCTATATTTAATTCTGCGGGCTTTTCCGTATCCGGTTTTACCATATCCGGGGTTTCCGTATCTGGTGAAGCCGTATCCGGCTGGGACAGATCTGGCTTCTTTGGCTGTGGCTGTTCATAAATGATGTACTCGGTATCAGTAATACGGCCATTCGTGCCGCGAAGCTGCCTGCGAACAATGTAGCCAGCTGTTTCCAGCTCTTTGAGTGCAGAGCCAATGGCGTCCACACCCTCCTTACAGATGGAAGCCAGACCTCTTGTAGTGTAATTCCACTCCTCTGGGAGCGACAGGATCATGGAGAGCAGACCCTTAGACTTTAAGGTCAGCCCCTTATCCTTCAGATGATAATTTGACATAACGGTGTAATCGCGTGTCCGTTGTACGCGGTAGACTGCCATTCACTTCACTCCTTCCTGTGGTCAGAAAATAACAAAAGCCGCTGTCAGTAAAGACGCGGCTCAAACTTCATAGAAAACTCCTGGTCTCCCATCAAAGGGATAGCGGCTGATGTCCTCAAAGGCGTCGGCAACCTCCTCCGCTGGATAGTCCTGCCAGTCCCGCTCCCTGACGATATGATGGATAGTACGGTAACAGGTAGAAAACCTTTCATACGCCGAACGATATTTCGTATTCACGCAGGAGACATCCACAAACCGCCCGTCCTCCAAGAGCCATAGTTCCCTGATGCAAGAAGCATCCACCTGCGTAGAATGACTCTGGATAGTTTTTTGGTAAATACAAAATCCCCGCTGCGGAAACAACTCTGGCCCATAGTAGTTCAAAGAACACTCATGGTTCCCAGCGGTCTGGTAAGCAAGGACACTTTCCCCACGATAGCGGACAGACTGCGCCACAAGTTCCATGTTCAATCTGGAGAGCGCCCTTTTCCGCTCCTTTTTGTCGGGGAAAAGATAAAGATACGCCGTCCTGATGGCATTGCAAATTTCTTTTTCTCTAAACATCTTATTTTCTCCGTTTTTTCTTTACATCCAAGACATGCCCCTCAATTACACGGGCGTGCCTTTTGATCTTGATCTCCCGGCGCTGCTGGCTTTGCAGGGCGGACTGATACCCGTCCTCAGTCAAAAACAGCCGCATTTCATCTCCGGGGCTGCCGTAAGGAGTGCTGGGACGCAGGACGGAAAACTCAATCATCCAGCGGGTGTTATCCCAAAACCTCTCTACGGCGAGAATGTTGTGTCCTTTCAGCTCACGGGCTGAAATATCCCTCATAGGCGGCTCCTTTCATCGTTCCTGGTCTCTCTGACGCTTTTTCTGCCATGCCTCCAGCAGCTTGATGATGGTTTCTTGCATCCGCTGGGGCGTATAGCTTTTAGGGAAATACTTCCGCAAGGTGTCAGAGGTAAATGTCACTCGGTCCAGATCACTTTTCTTTTCCTCACCCATGATGACACGCATCATATCGAGGGTCAGATGCCCCTCCTGGCTGTATTTCTTGAGCCGCTGGGCTTGGGAAAGGGAAGGGGTAGCCTGTTCGCTGTCCATGGCGTCCAGCAGATCTGTCTGTTCTTCTTTTTTGAGAAAGGACAGCTCATAGGCTGGGTTCAGGGCAATCTTCTTTTCATCCACCATATCCATCAATTCTGGAATCAGCTCTGTCAGACGGATATAGCGAAAAATCTGGTTTTTACTCTGCCCAACTTGCTCTGCCAAAACCTCGCTGGACTTCTTGCCCTCTAACTTGTTCCCAACTTGGGAACAAGTTAAATCAACTCTCTCCCCCTGATGTTTCATGGCATTCAGCTTCATTTTATAAGCAAATGCTCTTTCACTGGGGAGCAGGCTTTCTCGTTGTAAATTGCTGTCAACCATAATGATCGTGGCGGCATCATCATCCAAATCCCGAACAATGACCGGCATAGTTTCCTTTTCTGCCAGCTCACTGGCTCTGTGCCGCCTGTGTCCGGCCACCAGCTCATAACCGCCCTCCGGGTCCGGTCGGGCAATCGCCGGAACCAGAACGCCATACTGCTTGATACTGTCAGCGGTCTCCATCATGGCTTCGTCATCCTTGACTTTGAATGGGTGGTTCTTAAACGGATGCAGTTCAGACAACGGAATTTCCTGAATCTTTTCCAGCTTTGCATCCTGGCGACCTTCTTCGGTGGAAAACAGATCATCTACCGAGGCCAGCTCTATTTTTTTCGCGCTGCTTTTCAAGTTTCAACACCTCCTTCGTCAGATTTTTGTAGCCCTCTGCCACCTTGCCGCCGGGATCATGGGCAAAAATGCTTTTTCCCTCGGCGCTGATTTCCTTTGCCCGAACAGAATGGGGAATCTCTGTGCCGAATACTTTGATCTTGCTGCCATAGGTCTCCCGCAGGAGCGCGGAGATCTCTTTGGCAAAGTTGGTTCGGCTGTCCACCATCGTCAGCAGGATACCGTCTATCTGGAGCTTGGGGTTGATCTGCCGCTTTACCTTGTTCACCGTGGAGAGCAGTTGTTCCAGCCCTTTGGCGGGCAGATACTCTGCCTGAACGGGAATTATGATCCTGTTCGCAGCGGCCAGCGCATTGACTGTGAGCATCCCCAGAGAGGGCTGGCAGTCGATGAGGATATGGGAGTATTGCCCCTTCAGCGTGTCCAGATATTGCCGCAAGACAGTCTCACGGCTCATGGCATTTACCAGAGATACTTCCATACCGGATAACTGGATGTCCGCAGGCATCAGGTCTACGCCCTCAGGGTGGTGCAGGATACCCTCGCCGGGACGGAGCGGCTCATCCATCAGGATGCGTCCCATAGCGTCCGACAGCGTAAAGGGCAGCTTGTCCGGCTGGGGATTGCCCAAGCTGATCGTCAGGCTTCCTTGCGGGTCTCCGTCGATCAGCAGGACTTTCTTTCCGGCCTGCGCCAAACCGATTCCAAGATTGGCACAGGTGGTGGTTTTGCCAACGCCGCCCTTCTGGTTGGCAATGGCAATGATTTGCGTGTTCATTGACTTCACCTCATTTCTAATTGTTGCTGTTGCTTCTGGAAATAGAAAAAGCCGCCACTCCAAAATAAAAAGTGAAGTGACGGCTCTTTCTATCGCCGGAATACGAGTTCCTGAAATGAAAAAAGCACCCAGTCATTTTATACTGAGTGCTATATCAAATTCATATTCAATTATTCAAATTAGGTCAAACTATGCCAAACTGCCACAGCCCAAAACGAGGGGAAGGCAGGCTGAAAAGTACCTCCAAAAACACCCCAAAATCGGCTCTCGGTTAACCACTTTGGGCACCACTTGACCCTCTTTTTGCCCTCTTTTTGGCCGGTTAACCACTTGCGGACCACTAAAAATTGGGTGAAAACGGCTCTCGATTTGCCAAATTTGGTCAAACCATATCAGCCCGTTTAGATACAGTAAAACCCCGGAAAACCTTGATTTTCCGGGGTTTTTGAACCATTTTGATACGGTTTGAACAGCAGATTATCTCTTGCTGAACTGAGGCGCGCGACGAGCTGCCTTGAGACCGTATTTCTTTCTTTCTTTCATCCTTGGATCACGCGTTAAAAATCCGGCTTTCTTTAAAGAAGGCCTGTAATCGCTGTCCGCTTCGAGCAAAGCCCTTGAAATACCGTGCCTGATAGCGCCTGCCTGGCCTGTATATCCGCCGCCGTGAACATTAACGAGAACGTCGAATTTTGCGCCTGTTTCCGTAAGCTCAAGAGGCTGACGAACAATAAGCTTTAATGTTTCAAGACCGAAATAATCGTCTATGCTTCTTTTATTTATAGTAATATTTCCGCTGCCCGGTACTAAGTAAACCCTTGCAACAGATGATTTCCTTCTGCCTGTGCCGTAATATCTTGCTACTGCCATTTTGCTTCCTCCCTCTTCCTAAATTAAGCGTTGATTTCTAAAACTTCAGGTTTCTGTGCTTCATGCCTGTGGTCAGGACCGGCATAAACATGGAGTTTTTTAATCATATTCCTGCCAAGCGTATTTTTAGGAAGCATACCTTTTACAGCATGTGTAATAACTGCTTCTGGCTTTGTTTCCAACATTCTTTTTAAAGTAACCTGTTTTAAGCCGCCGATATGGCCTGTATGATGGGTGTAAAGCTTCTGATCCATTTTTTTGCCTGTAACGGCAATTTTTTCAGCGTTTACAACAATTACATAATCTCCCGTATCAATAAAAGATGTGTACATAGGTTTGTTTTTGCCTTTTAAAACCTTTGCGATTTCAGATGCAAGACGGCCTAATGTTTTGCCACTGGCGTCTACAACATACCATTTTCTTTCAATATCAGCTTGTTTAGCTATGTATGTTGTCCTCATAGTTAACGTAACCTCCTTAAAATCAAAACGCTTTGCCAAAAGCTTTTGCTTCAAGCTTGTGGGGGGCTTAAAGCCAAAACCAATCGCAAAACAACACATTATTGTAAATTTCCTATATTTCAAAACTCGGGGCTAACGAGTTTTTAAGTGGCTGTCGAACAGAACTAGTATAATACAACTGTCCGGGTGTGTCAAGGGTAATTTTAGTATTTGTCATACTTAATTTCCACAAGCGTAAGGCCCTGCGGGCCTGCCGTTTTGCCGGCTTTCGTCCTGTCTTTTGCTTCGAGTATCTCTTTGACGCCGCGGCGGTCGATCTTGCCTTCTCCCGCCAGTATAAGCGTTCCGGCAATAATCCTCACCATATTGTAAAGGAATCCGTTTCCCGTTACCCTTATAATGATAAAATCGCCGCTTTTTTTTACGGAAATGTCAAAAATTGTTCTTACGCTCGTTTTTGCACTGCCGCCGCTTGCGGCAAACGATTTAAAATCATGTTCGCCTATAAGCGCCTTTGCGGCTGCGTCCATGGCTATTATATCCAAATTGTTATGATTAAATTCACTGTATTTCCTAAAAACAGGGTTCCTGTACTTTGCATTATATATTTTATATTCATACGTTTTTTGTATACAGTCGTATCTCGGATGGAAGTTCTCCTCCACCTCTACGGCGTCCACAACAGAAATGTCCTCCGGCAGGAATGAATGAAGCGCCATAGGAAGCTTTTCCGTCGGAACGGTTGTATAAACCTCTATCACAGCTCTCTGACCGAAGGCATGGACGCCCCTGTCAGTGCGGCTTGCCCCTATGCAGTTTATTTCCTGCTTAAAAAAAACGCCGAGCGACTTTTCCAAAGTTTCCTGCACCGTCGGGCAGCTTTTATCGGCCTGTTTCTGCCAACCGAAATATTCGCTGCCATCATATGCCACAGTAATCATTATCCTTTTTTTCATCATAGCGCCACCATCAGTATAATTGTAACCGCAACATAAAAACATACTGCCGCCGCCGCATAAAGATCGGCCTTTGTAAAAGCCATTTCATTCATTCTCGTTCTGTTATTGCCGCCGTTATAACATCTTGCTTCCATAGCCATTGCAAGCTCGTCGGCGCGCCTGAAGGCCGATATAAAAAGCGGCACAAGAATCGGCACAAGGCTTTTGGCTTTCTGCATAAGTCCGCCTGTTTCAAAATCCGCGCCCCTTGCCTGCTGCGCTTTCATAATTTTGTCGGTTTCGTCAAGGAGCGTAGGTATGAATCTCAGCGCTATAGTCATCATCATTGCTATTTCATGGGAAGGCACGCCAATTTTTGAAAACGGTTTCAATAAATATTCGATACCGTCTGTAAGCTGTATCGGCGTTGTTGTGAGCGTCAGAAGCGACGAGCTTATAATAAGCATTATAAGCCTTACAACCATCTTTACCGCCATATACACACCTTCAAGCGTCACGGTAATAAATCCCCACTGGTAGAATACATGCTGGCCTTTCGTTGTAAGCACATTAATAAGAGCCGTCAAGATTATAATTATCATAATGCTTTTTATTCCCCTTAAAATAAATTTAAGGGGGACTTTTGAAACGGCAATAGCCGCCGCCAAAGCCGCTATTGAAAAAGCATATGTATAAATATCGTCAATTATAAACAGGCATATGACATAAGTGAAAACAGCCGCTATTTTCAACCGCGGATCAAGCCTGTGGATAAAGGAATCCACCATATAATACTGTCCTATTGTTATATCCCTAATCATTTATGGTTTCACCCCGTTTATAAGCTCATATATAGCCTTTGTCGCATCGTCTATAGTAAAAATATCTTCAGGCACGTCAAATCCCTTTTCCCTGAGGCCCTTCATTATATAACTTGCCTGCGGCGCCGCAAGGCCAATACTTTCCAAAAATTCGGCTTGGGCAAAAACTTCTTTTGGAGTTCCCGTAAGGGCCGCCTTTCCTTTATGCATTACAATTATCCTGTCTACCAGCCTTGCAACGTCCTCCATGCTGTGGGAAACAAGTATAACTGTTATGCCAAGCCTTTTATGCATTTCTTTTACGGCGTCCAGTATTTCATCGCGGCCTTTCGGATCAAGTCCCGCCGTCGGCTCGTCCAATATGAGCACTTCCGGCTTCATGGCAAGTATTCCGGCTATGGCAACGCGCCTTTTCTGCCCGCCGCTTAACTCAAAAGGCGATTTTTCAAATATATCTTCGCTTATTCCGACAGTTTCAAGCGATTCCCGCGCTCTCTTATCAATTTCTTTTTCGTCAAGGCCTAAGTTTGCCGGGCCGTAACATACATCTTTATAAACCGTCATTTCAAAAAGCTGATGCTCCGGATACTGGAAAACAAGCCCGACCTTTTGCCTGATATTCTTTAATTTGCTTTTATCGGCGTTTATATCGACGCCGTTTAAGAGGATTTCACCGCCCGTAGGCTTAATAAGGGCGTTAAGGTGCTGTATCAAAGTTGATTTTCCGCTTCCCGTATGGCCGATCAGCCCTATAAATTCCCCGTCGTTAATCTCTAAATTCACATCGTCCAAAGCCGTTTTTGCCATGGCCGTGCCTTCATTGTAAATATGTGTTAAATGGTTGATTTTAATTGACATACCGCACCTACCATTTCATCTGCCGTTAATATATCCGCCGGAATATCTATTCCCAATCTGCGTAAATTATATGCTATTTCCGTGGCCTGCGGAACGTCCAGGCCATACTTTTTTAAAGTTTCCACCTGAACGAATATTTCCCTGGGAGCTCCCTGCATCACGACATTTCCGTTATCTATAACAATAACTTTGTCAGCTCCGACAGTTTCGTCCATATAGTGCGTAATAAGGACAATTGTTATGCCTTCTTCTTTATTAAGGCGTTTAACCGTTTCAATAACGTCCCGTCGCCCTATGGGATCAAGCATTGCGGTTGGCTCATCCAGAACTATGCATTTGGGTTTCATTGCAAGTATTCCCGCAATGGCAATCCTCTGTTTCTGTCCGCCGCTAAGTTTGCTTGGCGTATGCTTTTTAAATTCGGCCATTCCGACATTTTCAAGCGCCGCGTCAACCCTCCTTCGGATCTCCTTAGGCTCGATACCAAGATTTTCCGGACCGAAAGCCACATCCTCTTCGACTACCGTCGCTACAATCTGATTATCGGGGTTTTGGAAAACCATGCCGGCGCTCTGCCTTATATTCCATATAAATTCATCATTCGCCGTGTCGTATCCGTCTACAATAATCGTGCCTTCCGTCGGTTTAATAAGCGCGTTAATATGTTTTGCAAAGGTTGATTTTCCGCTCCCGTTATGTCCTAAAACGGCTACGAAGCTGCCCCTTTCGATTTCTATACTAACGCCGTTAAGGGCGACTACAGTTTCAGTGTGCGTTTCGTTCCCATTTTCAAAAGTTCTTTTATACTCATATTTTAAATTTTCGGACTTCACCATTAAATCCATCTAATCCACCCCATTTATAAGGTTCTTATAAAAGCCTGCCTGTTTTTTCTTCTTACTGCAAGCGCCTTACAGTTTAAAAATCTGCCGCCCGCTAATCTTCCGCTCCAAATCCTTCATGCCATTTTAAGCCGTATTCTCTCAAATGCCGCGCCGTCTAAGCCTGATACAATACGCCCTCAATCATCTTATATTTATACCGGCCTTACGTTTCCAAAACTTATTCTTTCCTATAATATAAACTTAATTTCCAAAGCGGGCCATAAAAAAGCAAAAATGCAAAGAATTTATAGTTTTTATTAAAACCAGCCGTACCCTGTTCTTAATAAAAACCACAAATAAAGTAAGAAATATTATGTTGTCCCATAAGGCGAATTTTAATTTGCCTCAATCTCAAAAATGGGGATTAAGCCAACTTAATCCCCATTGATTTACGCCTTAAGACGTTTAAAGCAGCATATTATACAAGCTCTAAAATAACCATTTCGGCAGCGTCGCCTTTACGCATGCCAAGCTTAATCATCCTTGTGTACCCGCCTTTGCGGTCAGCATATTTCGGCGCGATTTCGTCAAAAAGTTTAGCGCACATATCTACTTCCTTAGCGAGCTTCCTTGCTTTCCTTCCGTCTTTCGGCATTTCTGTTACAGGATAAAGATAAGCAAGCATTTTCCTTCTTGCATTTAACCTTGAAGGGTTGTCTTTCTTGATTGTTTTCTTAACTTCATCATAAACCGTTACTTTTTTGCCGTTAACAACTTCTTTAACGCGTTTGCCGTTTTCGTCTTTTTTAGGCACTTTAGCCATAACTTCGACTTCTGTAAAGTTATCTTTTTCTTTAACGGCAAGAGTAATCATCTTCTCAGCGATTCTCCTAACCTCTTTTGCCCTTGTGTCTGTTGTTGTAATTTTGCCATGGTATAAAAGATTTGTAACCTGGTTCCTTAAAAGGGCTTTCCTCTGTGAAGATGTTTTTCCGAGTTTCCTGTATCCTGATGCAGTCATAATTTAAAATCCTCCTGTTTGACGCAAGGTTTACCCCACTGCGACAGCTCCTTCGGTCTTACGTCCCAGTGCAACCTTGCCCGCTTTATTAACAATAGTTACAAACACAGCCGCTGTTAATCCAAATATTTAATGATAAATTAACGCCTGCTTTTAATAATTATTCGTCGCCAGGCCTTAATGCAAGCCCAAGCTCCGCCATTTTGTTAAGCACTTCTTCCAAGGATTTGCGTCCCAGGTTCCGCACTTTCATCATTTCTTCTTCCGTCTTGCTTGCAAGGTCTTCAACAGTGTTGATTCCCGCACGTTTAAGGCAGTTATACGAACGCACGGAAAGATCAAGCTCTTCAATACTCATTTCAAGAACTTTTTCTTTCTTGCCTTCCTCTTTTTCAACCATTATCTCGGCATTCTTAGCGTTTTCCGAAAGGTCTACAAAAAGGTTAAGGTGCTCGTTTAAAATTTTCGCGCCGTAGCTGACGGCGTCGTCCGGCGTTATAGTGCCGTTTGTCCAAACTTCCAGCGTAAGCTTGTCATAGTCTGTAATCTGGCCGACCCTTGTGTTTTCAACAAGGAAATTAACCCGCCTTACAGGCGTATAAATTGAGTCTACAGGGAGCATGCCGATCGGCTGATCGTCTTTTTTATTTTTGTCGCTGCCGACATAGCCCCGCCCTCTTGTAATGGTAATCTCCATATAAAGCTTGCTGTTAGGGCCTCCGCTTAAAGTTGCGATATGGTGGTCTGGGTTCATTATCTCAATATCGCTGTCGGCCTTGATATCCGATCCTTTAACTTCGCCCTCGCCGTCAACGTCGATATAGGCAACCTTCGGCTCATAGCTGTCGCTTGTGTTCTTTATAGCAAGGCCTTTAAGGTTAAGTATAATTTCCGTTACGTCTTCCTTAACGCCCGCAACAGTGCTAAATTCATGGAGCACTCCGTCAATTTTGACATTGCTAACAGCAACGCCCGGCAATGAAGAAAGAAGTATCCGCCTAAGCGAATTGCCAAGTGTTGTTCCATATCCTCTTTCAAGGGGTTCAACAACAAAACGTCCATATGTTCCGTCTTGTGCCATTTCAGCAATTTCGATACGAGGTTTCTCAAACTCGAACACTATTCAAACCTCCCCTATGGATTTTAGTTTTTGCCGCTTCACCGGCATAGTTAAACTTTACAAAGCAGGGAAAAATTTCCACCGCTGAAATAAAGAAGTAAGTACCCACGCTTATTCTAAAGCGCGGGAACTTAATTCTCATATCTTTATTATTTTGAGTAGAGCTCGACAATTAATGTTTCTTCAACAGGAACGTCAATCTGAGCCCTCTGAGGCCTTGCAACAATGCTGCCGCTTAAAGCGTCATGATTTGCCGAAAGCCATTCCGGAACAATCCTTGTATCTGTTACTTCAAGCACGTCTTTATATCTCTGTGCATTTTTGTACTGTTCTTTAATTTCAACAGTATCGCCTACTTTAAGCTGGTATGAAGGGATATCAACAGGCTTTCCGTTAACAAGCACATGTTTGTGGCGTACAATCTGCCTTGCTTCCTTCCTTGTACGGCCGTATCCAAGCCTGAACATAACGTTATCAAGCCTAAGCTCTAATAACATAAGTAAGTTTTCGCCCGGGATACCTTCTTTTTTAGCCATTTTTTCAGCTTTTGCATAGTAGCCCCTGAACTGCTTTTCAAGAACGCCGTAGATAAATTTAGCTTTCTGTTTTTCCCTCATCTGAAGGCCGTATTCGCTTATTTTCCTTCTTGTGTTCTGCGGTTGTTTTTTAGATTTCTTTGCAATTCCTAAATATATCGGATCAAGGTCAAGCGACCTGCATCTTTTAAGAACTGGTACCATATCTCTTGCCATTTAACTGAGCACCTCCTAATTAGACTCTTCTGCGTTTTGGCGGCCTGCATCCGTTGTGTGGAACAGGAGTAACGTCTTTAATCATTGTAACGCTGAGGCCCGCTGCCTGAAGGGCGCGGATAGCAGCTTCACGTCCGCTGCCCGGGCCTTTAACGAAAACTTCAACGCTTTTAAGGCCGTAATCCGAGCAAGCCTGAGCCGCTGTGTCTGCCGCCATCTGAGCCGCATACGGAGTTGACTTTCTTGAACCCCTGAACCCTAACTGTCCGGCGCTTGCCCATGAAAGTGCGTTTCCTGCTGTATCTGTAATTGTTACGATTGTATTATTAAAGGTAGACTGAATATGAGCCTGACCGCGTTCAACATGTTTTTTGTCACGACGTCTGCGTGTAGTTGCTTTTTTAACAGCTTTCTTTGCCATTTTGCAAGTACCCTCCTCTTACTTATTTCTTCTTATTTGCAACTGTTTTCCTAGGGCCTTTTCTTGTCCTAGCGTTTGTTTTTGTTTTCTGTCCTCTTACAGGAAGGCCTTTTCTGTGACGGATGCCCCTGTAGCAGCCGATTTCAACAAGACGTTTAATATTTAAAGCTATTTCCCTTCTTAAATCGCCTTCAACCTTCTGTGATTTGTCAATCACGTCACGGATTTTTGAAACTTCGTCGTCAGTTAAATCCCTAACCCTTGTATCAGGATTAACGCCTGCTTCTTTTAATATTCTGATAGCGCTTGCATGACCAATGCCGTAAACGTAAGTAAGGCCAATTTCAACGCGTTTTTCCCTTGGTAAATCTACACCAGCGATACGTGCCATGTGTACTTTGCACCTCCATTAATAATATATAAGTTTATCTGTCTGTCCGGCCCCTGCCCCTACGGAATACAAAATAAAATGTCAGCCGCTTCCGCAAAGCCGCGGCCCGCCGAAATGACGGTTTCCTTCTTGCCTTCAAGGTTTCATGCACCTATATTAAGCCATAGTAGTTTTATAAAAATCAGCCCTGTTTCTGTTTGTGTTTCGGGTTTTCACAGATAACCATAACACGGCCTTTTCTTTTAATGATTCTGCATTTTTCACACATTGGTTTTACAGATGGTCTAACCTTCATTGTGAATTTCTCCTTTCCTGAATCTGCTTATTTTGCCCTCCAGATAATTCTTCCCTTTGTTAAATCATAGGGGGACATTTCAATGAGTACCTTATCCCCGGGCAATATCCTGATAAAATTCATCCTCAGTTTGCCGGAGATATGAGCCAATATCTTATGCCCGTTTTCAAGCTCAACCTGGAACATGGCATTAGGAAGTTTCTCCAAAACGGTTCCCTCTACCTCTATAACATCGTCTTTAGACACGCGTTAGAACCTCCTTAACTTCTCTGGCTGAATTCCTTCAGCGCTTTTCTTATATCCGCATTAAGCATATAGCTTTTGTTAACGAGCTTTTCCTGAATACTCAAACAAATATAATTGGTTTTCTGAACATGCTTAATTTTTTTACGCTTAGGATGTTCAATGGTACGTTTATCACCGTCCGCCAATATAAGGTATTCCCCGTCTACTGATAATACCACAAAAGGCAGGGTTTTGTCACGCCCACTTTTTGAATAAACCACTTGACCTTGGGTGTATTCCATCTACGCTCACCTCAAACTGTGATTTTTATATACCATCCTTTATCATAAAGTAAGTATTTCCGGTTCCCCGTCGGTAATAATAATAGTGTTTTCATAATGGGCGGCATTGCGTCCGTCGGCAGTTATAACCGTCCAGCCGTCGTCCAATACTTTTATATTGTAAGTTCCGGCATTTACCATAGGTTCTATCGCAAGGGCCATACCCTTTTGGAGCTTCGGCCCGCGTCCAATCTGCTTATAGTTCGGAACAGCCGGATCTTCATGCATATCCTTGCCGATGCCATGGCCTACATAATCCCTTACTACAGTAAACCCGTTTGACTCAACATACCTCTGTACAGCCGAAGAGATTTCATACAGATGATTGCCCGCTTTGGCAAATTTAATCCCTTCAAAAAAACTCTGTTCGGTAACGTCAATCAGCTTACGGTTTTCCTCGCTTATTTCGCCCACGGCAAACGTCCTAGCACAATCGCCGTGGAAACCGCCGATATATGAACCCATGTCGATACTTATAATATCGCCGTTTCTAAGCTTTCTTAAACTTGGTATACCGTGGATAACTTCATCGTTTACAGAGGCGCATATTGAAGCCGGAAACCCGCCGTAACCTTTAAAGCTAGGCGCCGCTCCTCTTTCTCTTATGAAGCTTTCGGCAATTTTATCAAGTTCAAGCGTTGTAACTCCCGGCCTGACTTCATTTTTCAAAACTTCGATAAGGTCCTTGAGTATTTTCCCGGCAACGCGCATTTTTTCAATCTGTTCTTCAGATTTTATAAATATTCCCATTAGGCTTTCTCCCCTAATTCGGCAACAATATCGCTGAACACGCTGTCAGCGCCTTTAAGTCCGTCGACTTCAAAAAGCCTGCCTTGTTTTTCATAGTATCCGACAAGCGGCTCGCTTTGGCTGTGGAAAGTTGCAAGACGGGCTTTGCCCGCTTCAAGGGTGTCGTCCTTCCTTTGTACAAGTTCATCGCCGCATACGTCGCATATCCCTTTAACCTTGGAAGGCATAGAAATTTTATTGTATGAAGCTCCGCATTTAGGGCATGTTTCGCGCGCTGTTATTCTTTCAAGCATAACCTCGTCCGGCGCATTGATATAGATAGCCTTGTCAATGCCCCCTATAAGCTCGTCAAGCTTTTGCGCCTGTACGACAGTGCGTGGGAAGCCGTCCAAAATAAATCCGTTTTTACAGTCGTCAGCCTTGATGCGTTCTTTAACAATAGCGATTATCATTTCGTCCGATACAAGTCCGCCGCTTGCCATTACGCTTTTAACCTGCTTGCCAAGTTCAGTGCCTTTTGCAACTTCCTCACGGAGCATGTCGCCCGTTGAGATATATGCCAAGCTGTATTTTGCAATAAGCTTCCTTGCCTGTGTACCTTTACCCGCTGCCGGAGCGCCGATAAGTACCAATTTCATCTGCATTCCCTCTTTTCAACAAATATATACGCCCTAAACAACTTGGGGGAAGGGTGTTTCCTGTTGCTGTTTCCCCCGGGCAGTTTAGTTTTAGTTTAAGAAACCTTTATAATGCCTCATAAGGAGCTGGCTTTCAAGCGACTTAACAATGTCAAGACAAACTCCTACAACGATTATAAGAGTAGTGCCACCGAAACCGACGCTGAGGCCGAATATCCACTGAAGTAAAATAGGAACCAGCGCAACGCATGCAAATACCAATGCGCCCACAAGGGTAATCCTGTTTACAACCCTTGATATAAACGCGCTTGTAGGCTGTCCCGGCCTGATACCGGGTATAAATCCGCCGTTCTTTTTCATATTTTCCGCGATTTCGTTAGGATTAATAACGATTGACGTATAAAAATATGCAAAGAAAATAATAAGCAGTACATAAAGCGCCGCCCCTATCGGATGCGTCATTCTTAAAATTTCAATAATCTTGGCAAACGCCCCTTTAGCCGGTATAAACTGGCTAATCATTTCAGGGAACTGGAGGAGCGAAATTGCGAAAATTATTGAAATAACGCCCGCCGTGTTTACTTTGATAGGCATATATGAACTTTGTCCGCCAACATTTCTTCTTCCGGCAAGCTTAGACGAATACTGGACCGGAATCCTTCTTTCGCCTTCGTTTATAACAACTATAAATACAAGTACAACAAGCAAAATTAAAAGTATAGCCGCCACCTTAATAATTCCAGTTGCATCGCCTGTCTGCGCATAGTATACAAGCGTCCTGATACCGTTTGGCAGGTTTGAAACGATGTTAATGAAAATAATCATCGACGAACCGTTTGAAATACCCTTTGCGGTAATCTGTTCCGCAAGCCACATAACAAACATTGTGCCCGCAACAAGTGAAATTACAGAAGCAACATATAAGAACTTGCTGTCCGATATAAACATTCCCGAATAGCTGTAAGTCATGCCGATACCTTGTATAAGCGCAAGCACAACCGTAAGATAGCGAGAATATGAGGATATTTTCTTTCTCCCTTCTTCTCCTTCCTTGCTGAGCTGCTCGATTTTAGGTATGGCTACAGTAAGAAGCTGCATTATAATCGAAGATGTAATATATGGGCCGATACCCATTGCCATTATAGACCATCTTGAATTATATCCGCCCGCGATTATATTGTAAAGTGTTCCTGTGGAATAGGCATTCTGGCTGGCCTTTATAGCCACAACATCAATTCCTGGAAGTGCGATATGTGCCCCAAGCCTTACAATAGCAAGAATAAGCAGTGTATAAAGGATTTTATTCCTTATGTCCTTAACTTTCCATGAGTTGATGAACAACTTTAACAATTAGATCACCTCTGCTTTTCCGCCGGCTGCCTCTATTTTTTCAGCTGCTGATTTGCTGAAGTAGTTCACTTTAACAGTGAGTTTTTTCTCAATTTCGCCAACGCCAAGGATTTTAACGCCGTCCTTAGGGTTGGAGATAAGTCCTGCTGCTTTTAATGCATCAACATCAACAACAGCGCCATCCTCAAATATATTTAATGTGTGTACATTGATTCCTATAATTTCCTTAGAGTTCCTGCAAGTAAAGCCCCTCTTAGGAAGACGCCTGTAAAGAGGCATCTGGCCGCCTTCAAAACCTGCTTTGCCGCCTGATCCGCTGCGGGCGCCCTGGCCTTTGTGGCCCCTGCCTGCCGTCTTGCCGTTTCCTGAAGCATGACCTCTGCCCCTTCTCCAATTCTTTGGATTTGAGCCTTCAGCCGGTCTTAATTCGCCTAAGTTCATTGTAGCACCTCCTCAATTTAATTATATTTCTTCAACCTTAACGAGATGGCTAACCTGATTAACCATTCCCCTGATTGCTACATTGTCCTGCTGAATTACGCTTGAGTTAATTTTCCTTAAGCCTAAAGCCTGAACAGTTTTCTTATGTTTCGGGATTGCACCGATTGTGGATTTCACTAATGTGATTTTAATTTCAGCCACTTTAATTCCCTCCTTAGCCTAAGATTTCTTCAACAGACTTACCGCGTAATTTAGCAACCCTTTCAGGTGTTGTAATGTTTGCCAAACCTGCGATTGTAGCGCTTACTACGTTACGTTTGTTGTTTGAACCTAAGGATTTTGTCCTGATGTTACGGATGCCTGCAAGTTCCATTACCGCACGCACTGGGCCTCCGGCGATAACGCCTGTACCTTCTGCTGCCGGCATGATAAGTACGCTTGCACTTCCGAACTGGCCTGTTGTGCCGTGGTAAAGGCTGTCAACGTCGTTCCTGTCAACATAGATGAGGTTTTTCATAGCGTCTTCTTTGCCTTTGCGGATTGCATCAGGAATTTCAGCCGCTTTGCCAAGGCCGCAGCCAACATGGCCGTTGCCGTCGCCTACGACAACAAGCGCCGCAAACCTGAAAGTACGACCGCCTTTAACAACCTTTGTAACACGGTTAATTGTTACAACATTATCTTTAAGATCGAGTGTGCTTGGATCGATTCTTTTCAACGTCTTTTCCTCCTTGCTTAGAATTGTAAACCAGCTTCTCTTGCTGCGTCAGCCAATGCTTTAACTTTGCCGTGGTAAACGTATCCGCCCCTGTCGAAAACGGCCTCGCTGATACCTTTTTCAAGGGCTTTTTTCGCAATAGCTTCACCAACAGCTGTAGCTGCCGCTATATTTGAAGTAGTTTCAAGTTTGCTGGCTATATCCGCCTCCATAGTTGAAGCGGCTGCTAACGTATGGCCGTTAACATCATCTATAAGCTGCGCATAAATGTGCTTGTTTGACCTGAATACCGCAAGCCTTGGCTGTGCCGCCGTTCCGCTGATTTTGTTGCGGATTCTGTAGTGGCGTTTAATTCTGGCCGCTGCGCGTGATGGCTTTCTAATCATTTGGATTTCACTCCTATTCCTCTAAAAAATTAGTCACTTTCCGATATAAATACTTTAACGCACGCGCTTTAAATTATTTCTTACCGGTCTTACCAACTTTACGTCTTATATATTCATCAGCATACTTAATACCTTTGCCCTTATATGGTTCAGGAGGACGTTTTGTCCTTATTTCTGCTGCAAATTGTCCAACTTTTTCTTTGTCGATACCCTTTACGGTAATCTTATTTTGCCCTTCAAGGACAGTTTCAATACCTTCCGGGTCTTCCATTTCTACAGGGTGTGAATAACCTAATGTTAAAGTTAATTTTTTGCCCTGTTTAGCCGCCCTGTAACCAACGCCGTTGATTTCAAGGACTTTTTCATATCCTTTTGTTACGCCTTCAACCATGTTGAAGATTAATGTACGGGTTAAGCCGTGTAACGCTCTATGCCTTTTAAGGTCTGACGGCCTTGTAACAACGATCTGGCCGTCTTCAACTGCGATGTTCATGTCCTCTGCTAATTTACGCTGTAAAGTTCCCTTAGGGCCTTTTACTGTAAGTAAATTGCCTTCTTCAAGCTTGATTTCCACGCCTACTGGAATTACTACAGGTAATTTACCAATTCTTGACATGGTCTGCACCTCCTACGAAATAATAACTAAATTACCAGATAAAAGCAACAACTTCCCCGCCGATGCCTTTAGCCCTTGCTTCCCTGTCTGTCATTAAGCCCTGGCTTGTTGAAATGATTGCTGTGCCGAGGCCGCCTAAAACTTTAGGCAGATCATCTTTACCGGCAAAAACCCTAAGGCCCGGTTTAGATATTCTTTTAATGCCTGTGATTACTTTTTCGTTTTTATCTTTACCATATTTTAAAGTTAACTTCATAGTGCTTTTTACGCCGTCTTCAACAACTTCATAGCCCTTGATGTAACCTTCGTTTGTTAATATATCAGCGATTGCCTTTTTCATTTTAGAAACAGGAACGTCAACAGTATCGTGTTTAGCTGTGTTGCCGTTTCTGATCCTTGTAAGCATATCCGCGATTGGGTCGCTCATTGACATGTTAATATCCTCCTTTCCGATTACCAGCTAGCTTTCTTAACTCCCGGGATTTGGCCTTTATAAGCTAATTCACGGAAGCAAATACGGCAAATTCCGAACTTTTTAAGCACGGCGTGTGGCCTGCCGCAAACTCTGCAACGTGTATAAGCCCTAGTAGAGAACTTCGGAGCTCTCTGCTGCTTAATTACCATTGATTTCTTAGCCATTTTGTTCCCTCCTTATTTTTCGTATGGCATGCCGAATAACCTTAATAATTCCCTGCCTTCTTCGTCTGTGTTGGCAGTAGTAACAAAGATTATGTCCATACCTCTGATTTTATCAACCTTGTCATATTCGATTTCAGGGAAAATAAGCTGTTCCTTAATGCCCATTGTGTAGTTGCCCCTGCCGTCGAAAGAAGTTGACTTAACGCCCCTGAAGTCACGTACACGAGGGAGTGCTATGTTTATAAGCCTGTCAACGAATTCATACATCCTGTCGCCGCGGAGAGTTACTTTGCAGCCGATGTTCATGCCTTCACGCAGTTTAAAAGCCGCAACTGATTTTTTAGCTTTTGTTACGATTGGTTTCTGGCCTGCTATAATCGTGAGGTCCTTAACGGCGCCGTCAAGAACTTTTGCGTTGTCCCTTGCTTCGCCTACGCCCATGTTGATAACAACTTTTTCGATTTTAGGCACAGCCATTTTATTTTTATATGAAAACTTTTTAGTCATTGCATCTACTACTTCTGTTTCATAGAATTCTCTTAACCTGTTCACTTAGTTACCTCCTTCCCGAAATTAGTCGATTTTCTCGCCTGTCTTTTTAGCAATCCTGTACTTTTTGCCGTCTTCTATTTTAACGCCGAGCCTTGTGCCCTTGCCGTTAAGAGAGTACATAACGTTCGAGGCGTCGATGAAGCTTTCTTTCCTGATAATGCCGCCCTGCGGATTTTTCTGGTTAACTTTCTGGTGTTTTGAAACCATGTTAACGCCTTCAACGAGAACCCTGTTTTTCTTTCTGTCAACAACAAGGATTTTGCCTTCTTTGCCTTTGTCTTTGCCGGCAATTACAATAACCTTGTCGCCGCTTTTTAACCTTGTACTTGGCACCTGACACACCTCCTATTATAATACTTCAGGAGCAAGGGATAAAATCTTCATGAACTGTTTTTCCCTGAGCTCTCTTGCTACCGGTCCGAATATACGAGTACCTTTTGGGTTTTTGTCTTCTTTTATAATTACGGCTGCATTGTCGTCAAACCTGATGTATGAACCGTCAGGCCTGCCCACAGGTTTAACTGTCCTTACTACAACCGCTTTTACAACGTCGCCTTTTTTAACAACACCGCCTGGTGTTGCTTCTTTAACAGAGGCAACAATAATATCGCCAACTCCTGCATACCTTCTGGTTGAACCACCTAAAACTCTAATGCAGAGAAGTTCTTTAGCGCCTGAATTGTCTGCTACTTTTAACCTGGTTTCCTGCTGAACCATATGAATCCTCCTTCCGCAACAGAATTATTTAGCTTTTTCTACGATTGTAACAAGTCTCCATCTCTTGTCTTTAGATAAAGGCCTTGTTTCCATAACTTTAACGCGGTCGCCGATACGGCATTCATTGTTTTCGTCATGTGCTTTAAGCTTATAAGTTCTGTTAACAATTTTCCCATAAAGTGGATGTTTAACTTTATCTTCAACGGCAACAACAATGGTTTTGTCCATCTTATCGCTAACTACCCTGCCTATCCTTGTTTTACGAAGGTTTCTTTCTTCCACTCGGATTGCCTCCTCTCATAAATTATTGAGCTGCTCTCTTGTTCTGTGTGATAATAGTCTGGATACGCGCAATGTTTTTGCGTACTTCGCCTATCCTTGCAGTATTGTCTAACTGGTTTGTAGCGTTCTGAAACCTAAGGTTAAACAATTCTTTCTTAGCAGAAACGAGCTCTTTATTTAATTCGTCCACTGATTTATTTTTCAAACTATCGATATAAGCTTTAGTTTTCACCGCTATCACCTTCCATTTCCGCCTGTTGCTCGCTACGAGAAACGATTTTGCATTTAATAGGCAGCTTGTGGATAGCAAGACGCAAAGCTTCCCTTGCTACTTCTTCGGAAACGCCGCCAAGCTCAAACATTACTCTGCCCGGTTTAACAACTGCCACCCAGTATTCAGGTGAACCTTTACCGCTACCCATACGGGTTTCAGCCGGTTTTGCCGTGATTGGCTTGTCAGGGAATATTTTAATCCAAACTTTACCACCACGTTTAATATATCTTGTCATAGCGATACGGGCTGCTTCAATCTGGTTTGATGTAATCCAGCTAGGCTCCAAAGCCTGGATGCCGAAATCGCCGTATGTTACTTTATTGCCCCTCATGGCCTTGCCTTTAAGCCTGCCTCTGAACTGTTTACGTCTTTTAACTCTTTTAGGCATTAACATAATTATTTAGCGCCTCCTTCCTTTTTTGCTGCTTTTACAGGAAGAACCTCTCCTTTATAAATCCAAACCTTAACACCGATTTTGCCGTATGTTGTGTCTGCTTCGGCAAAACCGTAATCAATATCAGCGCGCAATGTCTGAAGTGGGATAGTGCCGTCATGGTAGCTTTCTGTCCTTGCCATGTCAGCTCCGCCTAAACGTCCCGAGCATGATGTTTTAATACCTTTAGCGCCGAATTTCATTGTCCTGCCCATAGCCTGTTTCATAGCGCGGCGGAATGTAACGCGGCTTTCAAGCTGAGCCGCAATATTTTCCGCAACAAGTGTTGCGTCAAGCTCAGGCCTTTTGATTTCTTCGATGTTAACGGCAACCTTGTGGTTTGTCATCTTCTGAATTTCGTTCTTTAATTCTTCGATAGCGGCGCCGTTTCTTCCGATAACGATACCCGGTTTAGCTGTGTAAACGGAAATTTTGATTTTATCTGAAGTTCTTTCGATTAATATTTTAGAAACGCCTGAAGCGAATAATTTCTTTTTGATAAATTTCCTGATTTTAACGTCTTCAACTAAGTAATCGGCAAAATCCTTTTCAGCGTACCACTTTGTATCCCAATCTTTGATAATGCCAACCCTTAATCCATGTGGATTAACTTTCTGTCCCATTGTTTACCTCCTTATCTCTCGTTGAGGATGATGGATATATGACTTGATCTTTTAAGGATCCTGTATGCCCTGCCCTGCGCTCTCGGACGGATCCTCTTCATTGTAGGGCCCTGCCCCGCAATTACTTCTTCAACATATAACTTGCTGACATCCATACCTAAATTGTTTTCCGCATTCGCTACTGCTGATTTTAAAACTTTGCCGATAATTTCGGCTGCAATCCTTGGGTTATATTTAAGCATAGCCGCTGCTGTTGTAACATCCTTGCCCTTAATCTGGTCTAAAACGATTTTAGCTTTAGAAGCAGGAATTCCAACGTATTTAGCAGTTGCCTGTGGTCTTTTGTCTTTCGATTCGATGTTTCTGTTCTTTTTTATTTGGCTTCTATGTCCCTTTGCCATGACAACCAAACCTCCTTCCAAACTAAATTATCTAACCTTCGATTTTTTCTCTGCGTCTTTGCCGTGGCCCCTGTAAGTCCTTGTCAAAGCAAATTCGCCGAGTTTGTGGCCAACCATATCTTCTGTGATATAAACGGGAACGTGTTTCCTTCCGTCATGAACCGCTATTGTGTGTCCAATCATATCAGGGAATATTGTTGAACGGCGTGACCATGTTTTAATAACCGTTTTTTCGCCTGCTGCGTTTAAAGCGTCAACTTTCTTTAAAAGGTGTTCGTCGGCAAACGGTCCTTTCTTAAGTGATCTGCCCATGTATTAATCCTCCTTTATTCCAAAACTCAATAGCAAAGAGCCCAATTAATCTCTGCCGCGGATAATATACTTGCTGGAAGCTTTGTGTTTCTTCCTTGTCTTGTAGCCGAGAGCCGGTTTGCCCCAAGGTGTCATAGGTGACGGACGTCCGATTGGAGCCCTGCCCTCGCCGCCGCCGTGAGGATGGTCGTTAGGGTTCATAACAGAACCGCGGACTGTAGGCCTGATGCCCATGTGGCGTTTCCTTCCGGCTTTACCGATTTTAACAAGTTCATGGTCGATATTTCCAACCTGGCCGATTGTTGCGCGGCAGTCGATAGGAAGAAGCCTCATTTCGCCTGAAGGAAGCTTTACTGTGGCATATTTGCCTTCCTTAGCCATAAGCTGAGCAACATTTCCGGCGGAACGTACAAGCTGGCCGCCTTTGCCCGGTTTCATTTCGATGTTGTGGATATTTGCGCCTACAGGTATAAATCTCATAGGAAGCGCATTTCCTGTGCGCACTTCGGCCTGTTCGCCGTTCATTACTGTGTCGCCCACGCTGAGGCCTACAGGAGCAAGAATATAGCTCTTAGTTCCGTCTGCATAACAGATAAGGGCAATGTTTGCCGTCCTGTTAGGATCGTATTCAATCCCTATAACCTTTGCAGGGATATTGTCTTTGTTCCTTTTGAAGTCGATAATCCTGTATTTAAGTTTAGCGCCGCCGCCCCTGTGGCGAACTGTTAATTTACCTTGGTTATTTCTTCCTGAATTTTTCTTAATATGGACAACTAAGGATTTTTCAGGAGTTGATTTTGTAATTTCCTCAAATGTAGACACACTCATGTGCCTTCTGGAAGGTGTATAAGGCTTATATCTTTTAATGCCCATTATTTCCACTCCTTTCAATAACTGTCAGATAGTTTACACGTTTCCGTGCGTTTCCTGATTTAAATTCCGTCGATTAACAGACGTCCGTTAATCCCAATGGACGTAATTAAACGTCCATTTCAATATATTCCGTACCTTTACAGGCGAATGTCAATTACATACCCTGGAAAATTTCGATTTCTTTGCTGTCTGCCGTAAGCTTAACGATAGCTTTTTTCCTTGCGGCGGTTTTGCCCCAGATATTTCCTCTTCTTTTAGGCTTGCCCGCATAGTTCATTGTGTTAACGGAAGCCACTTTCGCTCCGTCGAACATTTTTTCAACAGCTTCTTTAACCTGTGATTTTGTAGCCTTCGGGTGTACTAAGAAAGTATATTTCTTATCTTCTAAAATAGCCATGCTGGCCTCTGTGATAACAGGTTTAAGTATAACGTCATAGTATTTTAAATCTGCCATTATGCGTACACCTCCTCGATTTTCGCAACAGCGTCTTTAGTTAATACTAAAGTATTGTATTTCAATAAATCATACACATTGATTGTGTTTACGCCCGCCGTTTTAACGTCGGGGATATTCCTTGCTGAAAGCATAACGTTTTTGTTGTTCCCGTCCATAACGATAAGCGCTTTGCCTGCTTTGATATTTTCAAGTATTTTTGCCATTTCTTTTGTTTTAACTTCAGCCAAAGCAAGATCTTCAAGCACAATAATCTTTTCTTCCTGAACCTTTGTTGAAAGGGCTGATTTTAAAGCAAGCCTTTTAACTTTTTTGTTAAGTTTGAAAGAATAATCCCTTGGCTTAGGAGCGAATACAACGCCGCCGCCTGTCCACTGCGGTGAACGTGTCGAACCCTGCCTTGCGCGGCCTGTTCCCTTCTGCCTCCATGGTTTCCTTCCGCCGCCTCTTACTTCAGCGCGTGTTTTTGCGCTCTGAGTGCCCTGCCTCTGGTTTGCAAGATACTGAACAACTGCCATATGCATTGCGTGTTCGCTTGCCTCTATGCCGAATATATCGTCGTTAAGGTCGATTGTTCCAACCTCAGCTCCGCTTGTGTTATATACTTTAACATTTGCCATGTCTAATCCTCCTTTCGTAAAGTTTTATCAAGCCTTTACGCTGTCCTTTATAGCCAATACCGAATTTTTAGGTCCCGGAACCGCGCCTTTAACCAATATAAGGTTCTTCTCCGCATCTACGCTTACAACCTCAAGGTTCTGGATAGTTACGGTAACATTTCCCATGTGGCCCGGCATTTTTTTGCCTTTTTTAACCTTACCCGGCGTTGTGCCTGATGATAAAGAACCGAGGCCTCTGTGGTATTTGGAGCCGTGAGCCATAGGACCCCTGTGCTGTCCGTGCCTCTTGATAGCACCCTGATAGCCTTTACCTTTTGACGTTCCCGAAACATCGATTTTATCGCCTGCCGCGAAAACGTCGGCTTTGATTTCAGAACCTACTTCGTAGCTTTGTGCATCTTCAAGCCTGAATTCCTTTAAAACTTTTTTAGGAGCGATACCAGCTTTGTCAAAATGGCCTTTTTCAGGTTTAACCGTAAGTTTCTCCTTTTTGTCCATAAAGCCAAGCTGAACTGCTGAGTAACCGTCGTTTTCAACTGTTTTTTTCTGAACTACAACGCATGGACCGGCCTCAAGAACCGTAACAGGAACGAGATTGCCTGTTTCGCTGAAAACCTGTGTCATGCCGACTTTCTTAGCTATAATAGCTTTTTTCATTAAGTTCCACCTCCTGATTTTCTACAGCGGATTACCGCGCGAACTTATCGCGGCAATCATACTAGTTTATATAAGTTCCGTATACGTTTCCCTTATATTAAACCAAGTTTCAAACGCCGTTAATAACGGCTCTCGGATTACTGCATAATTTTTAATGTGATGTCAACGCCTGCCGGCAGGTCAAGCCTTGTGATAGCGTCAACTGTCTTTGGCGTAGGCATTAAGATGTCAATCAGCCTTTTATGAGTCCTCATTTCAAACTGTTCCCTGGAGTCCTTGTATTTGTGTACGGCCCTGATGATTGTAACAACTTCCTTTTTTGTTGGAAGTGGGATAGGCCCACTGATCTGAGCTCCTGTTTTCTTTGCAGTTTCAATAAGCTGCGCTGCGCTTTGATCGATTAATTTGTGATCGTACGCTTTAAGACTGATTCTGATTTTCTGGTTTGCCATAATAAAAAAGTCCCCTCCTTTTCGTACTTTTGTTTCAGCACGACAAGTGGTGACTGCACACTTATCCGGGTGTGTCTGCACTTTCGCACACACACAGAACTATCCTTATGATAATCCTTTTTCCACAATATTCAGTACAGTGACCTTGTCGCCCGGTTTCTGGAACTGGACATCGCTCCGCGGAACACCCTCGTTTGAGGCAACCTCCGTTTCACAGCTCTATGTCACAACAGAAATTATTATACAGCAGACGAACAAATTTGGCAAGTATTTTTTTCACAAAAACCGCATTTTTTTCTTAAATTCTTTACCAAAATTTATTCTAAAACCTCATTATTTTTATACATTTTTCCCATACATATTAAATATACCCATTTTGCTCCCGTTTATGCAGACAATAAACTTTATTTATATTTGTTACTATTTACGTCATCCCGCCTGTGTTTTGCCGTGCCGAAATTCAACCTTTACGCTTATGCATCATATAATAGTAAGGCGTGCATTTTTATATGCACGCCTTTTCTTCAGTCATGAGCCTGCTGCATGCGGATACCTCTTTCAGCGGCAATATGCGTATCTTGATTTTGCATTACGCACACTGTAGAAAATTTGCGTTGGGCATAACGGCCAAACTATAGCGGCCTGACTGCATTTTTACCCAATAGTCATTATAACGCCCATTCGTCGGCAATCATTTTCATCAGATCCGGTATCTGCAAATGCTGTGGACATTTATCAAGGCATTCCCCGCACTGAATACAGTTTGTTGAACGTTTGTTGTCAAAAAACGGCCTGTTGTAGAAATTTTTTGCATGTTCCACAGTGTCGTACATGTATCCCATATTATAATAATCGATATTTGCAGGTATATCGACGCCTACAGGACACGGATTGCAGTACTGGCACCTTGTGCATGGTATTTTAATAAGTTTTGAAAATTCTTCCCTGGCACGCGCATACAGCATAAGTTCCTTTTCGTCCTTATGTCCCGCGGTGTATTTATTCGCCGTATTTATGTTGTCGTCTACCTGGCTTATCTCGTTCATGCCGCTCAGTACGCATGTTATTTCAGGTTTGTCCAAAAGATACGAAATACCGCGTGCTGCCGGCGACATGTCAAATTTGCTTTCGTCCCAAATCCGCCTCACGCTTTTCGGCGGTTCTTTTGCAAGCTGACCGCCTTTAAGCGGCTCCATTACAAATACGCCCAAGCCTTTTTCCGCTGCGAGTTTCATACCTTTTTCACCCGCCTGATAATCCATGTCCATGTAGTTTAGCTGAAGCAGGCAGAATTCCCACGGATACGCGTCGATTATTTCCTCAAACACTTCATATTTGTCGTGAAACGAAAAACCGATATGCTTGATTTTTCCTTCGGCAATCAGTTTATCAAAAAGTTTCAGCACATTAAGCCTTTTTGCTTTTTCCCAAAAGTTTTTGTCTAAAGAATGAAGGAAATAAATATCAAAGTACCCCGCGCCTGTCCTTTCAAGCTGGCCATTGAAAAATTCCTCACATTCCTCATATGTATCGCATACCCACATGGAAAGCTTGTCCCCGACATATACTTTCTGCCTGTAGCCGTCGGCAAGTATTTCCTTCACCGCCTTTTCCGAGTTCCCGTTTAAATGGTAAGGGTATGCGGTATCCACATAATTAACGCCGTTGTCAATGGCATGGCGCACAACCGCTTTTGCCTTTTCAATGTCAATGCTGCTGAAAACGCCGTCCAGCGTCGGAAGGCGCATTGTGCCGAAACCTACAGCCGAAATTTCGATTCCCGTTCGTCCGAGTTTCCTGTACTCCATTTTAAATCCCCTTTCAATTCATACTCCCTTTGACAATATCAATACCGGCGCTGGCGCCTATCCTGTCCGCCCCGGCTTTAATCATAAGCTCAGCCGTTTTGAAGTCCCTTATTCCTCCGGCGGCTTTTATCTTTGCCCTTTCGCCGACAGCTTCTCTCATAATTTTAATATCTTCAAAAACAGCCCCTCCCGCGCCGAATCCGGTTGAAGTCTTTACAAAATCCGCGCCGGCATTTACGGCCGCTGAACAAGCCGCGCGTTTTTCGTCGTCAGTCAGCACGCAACATTCAATTATAACTTTAAGAACAGCGCCGCCTATTGCCTTTTTAACTTCCGCAATTTCATTTTCCACATATTGGGCGTTCCCCTCTTTAAGCCGTCCAATGTTTATAACCATGTCAATCTCTTCTGCTCCGCTTTCAACGGCAGTTTTCGCTTCAAAAACTTTTACGGCCGTATCATTGGCGCCGAGTGGGAATCCTATAACGGAGCATACCTTAACACCGCTTCCGCAAAGTTCCTTATATGCTGTTTTGACCCAGCACGGATTAATGCATACGCTTGCAAAACCGTATTCCAAAGCTTCGCGGCACAGCTTTAATATGTCTTTTTCCACGGCGTCGGCTTTTAAATTTGTATGGTCAATATAACCGTTTATTTTCTCCAACAAACCACCCCTTTTTTCCATAATGCTTTTATTATACAATATTTTTAAATAAAAAAATACCCCGCGGATAACCGCCGGGTAAAAAATATAAATTATTTTAATGTTACAGATGCGCCAACTTCTTCAAGTTTAGCTTTGATAGCTTCAGCATCTTCTTTAGAAGCGCCTTCTTTGATTACTTTAGGAGCGCCGTCTACAGCTTCTTTAGCTTCTTTTAAGCCGAGGCCTGTAATTTCCCTAACAACTTTGATAACTTTGATTTTTTCAGAACCAGCCGCTGTTAATTCAACGTCAAATTCTGTTTTTTCTTCAGCGGCTTCAGCTGCGCCGCCTGCCGCTACAACTGCAACGCCTGCCGCTGCAGAAACGCCGAATTCTTCCTCTGCTGCTTTTACTAAATCGTTAAGTTCGATAACTGTAAGTTCTTTTACAGCTGCAATGATTTCTTCGATTGATAATTTTGCCATTGATAAGCACCTCCGAATTAAATTCCTATTATTATTTAACTGTACACAAAATTCAAATTATTCTGCCGCTTCGCCTTTTTCGGCAATCTGTTTGATAACGCGTGCAAATGTCGACATAGGCGATTTGAAGCTTCCAAGAAGTTTTGAAAGAAGCACGTCTCTTGAAGGGATACCTGCAACCGCTTTCATGCCTTCCGCGTCATATACAACGCCTTCGATTACGCCGGCTTTGAATTCAAGGTTTTTGTAATCTTTAGCCGCCGTATTTAATATACCGGCTGCTGCCGTAGCATCTTCATAGCTGAATGCAAAAGCGCTCGGTCCTTCAAGATACTGAGCAAGGCCTTCAAATTCTGTGCCTTTAACAGCTAATGTAACCATTGTGTTTTTGTAAACTTTATAATCAACATTAGCTTCCCTTAATTTCTTTCTAAGTTTTGTATCCTCGTCAACTGTTAAACCCCTTGCGTCTACAACGACAACGGATGCAGCTTTAGAAAGCTTATCTTTAATCTCATTAACAACAACTTGTTTTTGTTCGATTTTTGGCATTCTTACACCTCCTCATAGTATGCTTGCGCTTATATCATAATTAAGCGGCATATTGAACCGCGCGGGAAATAAACGCATATACAATAAAAACCTCTTTGCCGCATGACAAAGAGGTTTAAGCTTCGCTTTAAAATAATCCTCGGCAGGCAAGTTTCCTTTTACGCATAAATGCGCCTGCTGTCTTTGGCAACGTTTTTATTAACTTTGATATAGTATCACACAAAATCCGCATTGTCAACTGCAATTACCGATTTTTTCAGTTTCAAAACGCCGCCTTAAAACGGATTACTCAGTAATTTTAGCTGTGTTGATTTTGATCCCCGGGCCCATAGTCGTTGCAATAACAACGCTTTTAAGGTACTGGCCTTTAGCCGCCTGAGGTTTTGCTTTTATAATTGCACTCATAAGAGTCTGGAAGTTTTCCGATAATTTATCTGAACCAAAAGATACTTTGCCGATTGGAACATGGATGATGTTTGTCTTGTCAAGACGGTATTCAATCTTACCGGCTTTAATGTCGTTTACGGCTTTAGTAACGTCCATAGTTACTGTTCCGGCCTTTGGGTTAGGCATAAGGCCTTTAGGGCCGAGAACGCGGCCAAGACGGCCTACAACGCCCATCATATCCGGCGTTGCCACAACAACGTCAAATCCAAACCAGTTTTCATTCTGGATTTTAGGTATTAAATCCTCTGCTCCTACAAAGTCTGCTCCGGCTGCAAGGGCTTCTTCTGCCTTGTCGCCTTTAGCGAAAACTAAAACACGAACTGTTTTTCCTGTGCCGTGCGGAAGTACAACGGCGCCGCGAACCTGCTGATCAGCATGCCTGCTGTCAACGCCCAAACGGATATGCGCTTCAACAGTTTCATCAAATTTCGCAACGGACGTTTTCTGAACAAGATCAATAGCGTCCGCCGAATCATATGATACTGTAGAGTCTACAAGTTTAACTTTTTCTAAATATTTCTTTCCTCTTTTCACTTTCGTGACCTCCTTATGTGGTAATATCGGGAGAATAGTCCCTCCCACCAATAGACGGAACCTTTAAAGTCCCGGCCGGTTATTATTCTTCTACTGTAATACCCATGCTCCTTGCAGTGCCGCAAATCATGCTGTAAGCGGAATCAAGGGTTGCAGCGTTTAAGTCAGGCATTTTAAGCTCTGCAATTTTCATTACTTCGTCCTTAGAGATTTTGGCAACCTTCGTTTTGTTAGGCACGCCCGAACCGCTTTCAATCTTGCAGGCTTTTTTAAGTAATACTGCCGCCGGCGGAGTTTTAGTAACGAACGAATAGCTCCTGTCTGCATAAACCGTTATAACAACAGGGATAACAAGGCCTGCCTGCTGTGCTGTTTTTTCATTGAACTCTTTACAGAAGCCCATGATGTTTAACCCGTGCTGACCGAGAGCGGGGCCAACAGGCGGAGCTGGCGTAGCCTTGCCTGCGTTGATTTGTAATTTAATGTAACCTGTAACTTTTTTTGCCATTTCGGCACCTCCTATAAATGTGGTAATTAACGGGATTTTCCCTCCCACGCGCACTTAAAAGCGCGCAAACGATATTTACATTTTTTCAAGCTGAGTATAGTCGAGCTCAACAGGCGTTTCCCTTCCGAAAATAGAAAGCATAACGACAACGCTCCTTTTTGAAGGGTTAATCTCTTTGATTATGCCGATAGAATCGGTAAACGGCCCGCTGGAAACCCTGATGGTATCGCCTTCGTCAAAGTCGAATGTCTGCTGGATATATTCTTCGATGCCCATGGCCCTTGCCTCCTCGTCCGTTAACGGAACGGGCTTGCTACCCGGGCCGACGAAACTCGTAACGCCCCTTGTGTTTCTTACAACGTACCATGTTTCATCATTCATAACCATTTTAAGAAGGACATATCCGGGGAACACTTTGCGCTGAACCGTTTTTTTCTGGCCGTTTTTTATTTCGATAACGTCCTGCACAGGCACGCTTACCTCATGGATCTGATCCTGCATGCCCCTGTTTTCGATTATCTTTTCAATATTGGCCTTAACTTTGTTCTCGTATCCCGAATATGTGTGAACAACATACCATCTAGCCTCGCTGTCGTCAACCTTCGGCGCTTCAGCGTTTTCAGTATTCATAAATTCTTCAGACATATTACCATCCTTTTTACTCACTCAAACTTCAGATTAATCCTAAAATACTCATAGCCGCGTCAAGCCCGCCTGTATAAACCGTATCCATGCAGAAAATAACAAGGCCAATAATAACTGATGTTACAATAACGGTTGCAGTTTTCTTTATAACTTCGTTCCTTTTAGGCCAGATTATTTTCTTAAACTCGGCCTTGTGGTCGGCTATAACAACGCCGAGGCCCGGCTTTGCTTTAGCGTTTTTAGAATCTTTTTTTGGGCTGTTCGTAGTGTTTTGTTCCATTGCTTCCACATCCCTTTCAGGTTTTCACCAACACAAATTATTTTGTTTCTTTGTGTAATGTGTGTGTTTTACAGAACTTGCAGTACTTTTTGAACTCCATTCTGTCAGGGTGATTTTTCTTTTCCTTAGTTGTGTTGTAGTTCCTTTGCTTGCACTCTGTGCAGGCTAAAGTAATTTTGGTTCTCATCACTTCCACCTCCATCTGATAGAACACATCTTTGCATTAAAATTTGCATAAAAAAAAGACTTTCGTCATTTGAAAACAATTATAACAAAGTCTTTTTTATATGTCAACACAAAAAATGAAACAAAAACCGCCGGATAAACGCGCCCTTGAAGTATCAAAATCCGTTGACCCTCCGCTTTGGGCGTCACTTGTTTTCGGCTTTATATTCCTCAAGCGCCACGGCAAGCTGATCCGGACATGAAGACTCCCTGTGTCCGCATGTTATACCGCGCAGTCTTTTAATTACGTCGTCGACTTCCATGCCTTCAACAAGGCTTTCAATGCCCGCATGGTTCCCCGGACATCCGCCTACAAATTCAACGTCCTTCACCTTTCCGTTTTCAACATTGAAATTTATTGTTTTAGCGCATATACCTTTTGTCTGAAATGAACGCGACATTCAAACTTCCTCCCTGCACATCGTTTTATTTTATATTGTTTTTCCTGTATTCGGCGGCATATTCCCGGTATTCCTTAACAGAAATGTCAATCTCGGCAAGCTCCCGTTCATTTAAAGGCCTCTTAACCTTAGCCGGAACGCCTACGGCCAAATGACCCTTCGGTATAACGCTTGCCGGGGTAACGACGCTTCCCGCCCCGATAAGGCATTCGTCCTCTATAACGGCTTCGTCCTGTATTACGGCCCCCATTCCTATTATGCACCTGTTTCCAATCCTGCATCCGTGTATAACGGCGCCGTGCCCGACCGTTACGCCGCTTCCAATCTCAACCGCGCCTTTTTCCCCAAGCTCAACGTGTATAGAACATAAATCCTGTATATTTGTGCAGTCGCCGATAAAAATCGGGTTGTGTTCCGCCCTGAGCACACTGCCGGGAAGTATAACGCAGTTTTCGCCTAAATGCACATCTCCGCATATGGTAACGTTTTCATATATTGTACAGCTTTCCGGTATAACCGGAAATTTCCCCTTAAAGCCGTAGATATTGTACCTATCCGCCAAAATACCGCCCCCCTTTACGGTTATAATTAAATATATACCATAAAACCGTGTGATCCGCAACAACTATTTCTATTGACAATAAATTTAAATAACCATAAAATCAAATGAAGGCCGTTTACACAGGCTTTTAAAAATCACTTTACAGCAGACATGCGATAAGGAGAAAAAATATGAAAAAATCATTAAAATATTTGCTTGCCCTTCTGCCGGCGGCGGCACTTTGCGCATGTTCCTCCTCTTCCGAAAGTAAAAGCGCTCCTATAATAACATCATTTTATCCGATATACAACTTCACCCTTGCAGTAACGGAGGGAACTCCTCTCGGCGCCGCCAATCTGGCTAAAACACAGGCCGGATGCCTTCACGATTACCAGCTCACTTCCGGCAACATGCGCTCAATAAGCGGCGCGGAAACTTTTATTATAAACGGAGCCGGAATGGAGGACGGATTTATAAACAAGGCGATTGGGCAAAACCCCCGGATCACTCTTATAGATTCCGCCGAAAATGTTGCGCTTTCCGAAACTTCAAGCCATAATCACGGCGGGGAGGGCCATGACGAAGAACACGGCGGCGAATATAATTCGCACGTTTGGACCTCCGTCGAAAACGCCAAAAAACAAACCGAAACCATCGCTTCGGAATTAAGCGCAAAGTATCCTCAGTATTCCGAAATATTTATTGAAAATGCAGACTCTTACTGCAAAACGCTGTCGCAAATAGACGTTCCCGATTTTTCGGGTCTTGATATTAACGTAGTTTCATTTCATGAGGCCTTCGCCTACCTTTTAAACGACGTGGGAATAAACGTAACGGAAACGGTTGAAATTGATGAAAACACCGTTCCGTCGGCGAAACGTCTTGCCCACATTGCAGACAGCGCGGAAAACGAGAATATCTCGGCAGTAATATGCGCCGACGACGGAGGCCTTGCATTTGTCGAAACCGTTTCAAGGGAACTCGGCGTGCCGTGCATAGTCCTCGACCCGGTTACAAGCGGTCCAGACGACAAAAACGGATATATAGACGCGCAAATTAAAAATTTTGAAACCCTCAAGGAGGCGTTTTTAATTGAAAAACCATAATTCATGCGGCCTTTGCAGCGTAAAGCTTGACGGCATTACCGTCGTAAGCGGCCGCGATACGTTAATAGAAAATATAAATATGACTTTCCACTGCGGCGAGCTTACGGCGCTGATAGGAAAAAACGGCGCGGGCAAAACAACTCTTATCCGCGCAATCCTCGGCGAAAGGCAGTATACGGGCGAAATCACATTCATACGCCACGACGAGGGGAAAATAAAACGCCCTTTAATAGGATATGTCCCCCAGCACCTGGATTTTGACAAAAGCACTCCCGTAAGCGTCGCCGATTTTATGCTTGCCGGAAAATCGAAAAGGCCTCTTTGGCTCGGCCATAACGCAGCGCTGAAAAAACGCGCGCTTTCCTCCCTTGAAAGCCTTGACTGCGGCCACCTTTTGAATAAAAGCCTCGGCAACCTTTCAGGCGGCGAGCTGCAGAAAGTCATGCTGCTTGCGGCGACGGATCCTATGCCCGATCTCCTTATACTTGACGAGCCCGTATCAGGCGTAGACGCAATAGGCCTTGAAAAGTTCTATAAAACCGTAACTCATCTCAGGGATACATACCACATGGCGATACTTCTTGTTTCCCATGATTTATCACTGATAAAAAAATATGCCGACAAAGTTGTGCTTATAGACAAAACGGTGCTATGCCAGGGAGAAATTGACGAAGTATTTACTTCACGGCAGTTTAAAGACTCATTCGGATATATTGAGGAGGGTTTATAATGGAAAACATATATAAATTGCTGGAAATTCTCCCGTTTGAACTATTAAAATATGATTTTATGAAAAACGCCCTTTTGGCAACGCTTTTAATAACGCCGCTTTTTGCCCTTCTCGGCACAATGGCAGTCAACAACAAAATGGCATTTTTTTCCGACGCCCTCGGCCACAGCGCATTTACGGGCATAGCCATCGGCGTGCTCCTCGGCCTTAAAAGCCCTACGCTCAGCATGATTGCATTCGGCATATTCCTCGGCCTTGCCATAAGCCGTGTGAAATCTTTAAATACCGCTTCAACCGATACCGTTATAAGCGTTTTTTCTTCGGTCTCCGTTGCTCTCGGCATAGTAATTCTTTCAAAAGAAGGCGGCTTTGCAAAGTATTCGTCCTATCTTATAGGCGATATACTTATAGTTACCCCAACGGAAATACTTATTATGTCGGCAGCCCTCATAGCGGTATATATAATATGGTACAAAATATACAACAAGCTCCTCCTTGTAAGCATAAATTCGGCATTGGCTTCAAGCCGTGGGATCAACTGCTCTTTAATGGAAAATATATTTGTAGTTATCGTTGCCGTTTCCGTAATGCTTTCAGTAAAATGGATAGGCATACTTACAATAAATTCGCTTCTGATACTTCCCGCCGCCGCCGCGCGCAACGTATCTAAAAATTCTGCGCAGTACCACTTTATATCCCTTGCATGCGGGCTTATAAGCGGCGTTTCTGGGCTTGTTGTTTCATTCTATGCGGACGCGTCGGCCGGGGCTTCCATGGTGCTTGCGGCCGCCGCCCTGTTTTTCATTTCCCTTGCGGCAAAACCGTTTATAAAATAGAAAAAACATGTTTTTTTCCGCTTATGATTAGGCAAAAGCATTTTTGAAACCGCGCCTTAAAAAACAGTTTCACGCTGTGTATTTATATGGATACCCTTGTAAAACGAAAGCAATATGGTATAATTTATAAGTAGGCAGGCCGCGGGACATATTCCCGGGCTTATTATAACATAGGATTTTGAGGTGAAAAAATGGATATTAAAATTGACGCCGGCATGAAAAGCAAGTTTCCGTCAATACGTCTTGGCTGTATCAAATATACCGCGGCTGTGGAAGAAACAAACGCCGCTTTATGGGACGTTATTGAAAAAAACGTTATACCGTCGCTGACCGGCATAATGGCCGAAACCCCCATAAACGAGTTTAAAAATGTCGCATGTTCCCGCGCGGCATACAAAGCCTTCGGAAAAGATCCCAACAGATACCGCGTTTCTTCCGACGCCCTTTACAGGAGGGTTAAACAGGGAAAAGGCCTTTATAAAATCAACACCGTTGTCGACACAAACAATTTAGTTTCGCTTGAAAGCGGGTTCTCCGTAGGTTCATACGACACTGCAAATATAAGCCGGAACATAACTTTCAGAACAGGCCTTCCAGGCGAAAGCTATGCGGGCATAGGCAAAGAAAATATAAACATCGAAAATCTTCCTGTTCTCTGCGACGAAAGCGGCCCATTCGGAAGCCCGACAAGCGATTCCACAAGAGCGATGATCTCCCTTTCTTCAAGGGACATTTTAACCGTTATTTATGATTTTTCAGAAGATGAAAATTTGGACAGCCTCCTTAAAAGCGCGGCCGAATACTTTAAAAAATATGCAAAAGCGGAAAATATAGAGATATTTACCGTGGAGTAAATATCCCGCCCGTCTTCCCGAAATATAAAACGCCCGCCGGATTCGGATATTCAGCCGAATCCGCGGGCGTTTTGTATTTAAACACAATTCCCGAATAAATATATAAACTTGCATATTTCCCGTTAAATATCCGATACACATTCTTCTTTGCCGCATTTTAATAATTTTTCAATAAATATCTTTCTGTATGCGGTAAAGAATAAAAACGCAAACAGTATACCAAGCATATTGTCAATCACCCTTATTGCCGCTGCGCCTTTGACGCCGTAAACGCTTGAAGCAAGCAAAAGCGCCCCGAAGCAGTTAAACACCGTTTTGTATTTATAATCGGAACAAACCCCAAGACACAGCCCCGCCGCCGGACCCAAAAACGGCAAAATCCATTCCGGAATAAAATGATAAACAATTCCGAACATGACAGAACCTATTACTACGCCCGCCGCCCTATCGCACATACGCCCGTTAATATTTGAAGGGTATGAAGCCAAAAGCGAAGAGCATGCAAATCCGGCCCACATGAACCGGTCAAGATCAACAATGCTGTTTACCAAATACAGAAGGCTTATTCCGAGGGCAAGCTGTATCTGCCATTGGCATTTGGGATCATAAATGCTGAACTTTCCCACAACATGTATAAACGAAACTTCATTATGCTTATGTTTATGCTTAAAAAACATAACCGCGGCGCACATCGCATATCCCGCCGCCGCCATAAGGCCCCTGTTTGCTAAAGCCTCGCCGCTTACGGGGTTTCCGCTTAAAAAAATATATCCAAACACATACAGGCCGCCGTTTCCCATTTCTGGATTTTCACATGTTATGGCAGTTATTACGGCTATTGAAATAAAATTTATCAAAAACCCGACAAACGCTCCGGTATTGCCTATCAAAACAGGAGATATAAAAAGCAGCGCAAATACAACCGCAAAATTAAAAAGCGAATGCGATATTTTATAACCGAAGCTTACAAAACGCGTGCTTAAAAGTATACAGAATATTACTACGGCCATACTGCTGTTTTCATTTCCGAAAATTGCCGTCAGCGCGGATATAAATAAAATCGAAAACCCTACAAGCAGTATGTCCCTTACAATCAAAGCCTTTATAAACCACAGTTTTTCCTTCCCGGACGCTGTACGTATATGATTTTTCAAAACCGCCGGATCAAGCTGGAGCGCTTCATAAAAACACATTTAAAATTCCCCCTCGAACTGCTTTAAAAATGTATTCGCCCTTCCGATAAGAGCCGCCATGGTTTTAAAATCATCCCCCATCTCATTTTCAAGAAAATAAAGAGATCCGAGCATGACAGTATAATTACTGTTAAGTTCAAAAAGCCCCGCTTCCGTTAAAAAAATGCTGTAGCTCCTTTCATCATTAACCATTTTTTCTTTATCTACCAGCCCTTTTTTATAAAGCGATTTTACCGTGCGGCTTACGGATTCTATTTTCATTCCTGTCGCCCTGCTCACTGCCAAGGGCGTTGCCTTTTCTTCAAAATATATAAAAGACAATATTTCAATTTCTCCCGTTGTAAGCGTCCTTTTATTTTGCTGGGAAAGCATATGCCTTGAAAAAAAATGAAATTCACGGGTATATGTACCCATGTCCCGCCAGTCTGTTTTCAACGTAATCCCCTCCAAAAATAGTTAACATAGTTAATTATATCCCTGTCATACCATCATGTCAATCCATTATACATAATTACATTGAATACTCCGTTCCCTTCTTCTCCTGTAGGTTAATGATCCCATATATTGCGCCTATTAAGCCGATTTACGCGCAAAAAAGCCGCGGTCTCCAAAAAACCGCGGCACGTATGCGCTCTACCATTTATACTTATGAAGCTGGCCTTCCTGATTAAGCCCCGCAAAATTATTCTGCCTTAAAGCCTCGTACAATATTATTGCAACCGAATTCGAAAGGTTAAGGCTGCGCGTATCTTCAAACATAGGTATCCTCACAGAAGTATCTTTATAATCCAACAGTATTTCTTCCGGTATACCGGCGCTTTCTTTCCCAAACATAATAAAATCATCCATATCATATTTGACATCGGTGTATGTCTGCCTGCTTTTAGTAGTGGCCATAAATATCCGCGCGCCTTTATTCAGGCTTAAAAAATGATTAAAGCTGTCATAATAATGTACATCCAATAAATGCCAGTAATCAAGCCCCGCCCTCTTGAGAAACTTATCCTCAACGGAAAATCCAAGCGGCTTAATCAAATGCAAAGACGAATGGGTAACTGCGCACGTCCTTGCTATATTCCCGGCATTTTGAGGTATTTCCGGTTCATGGAGAACAATATTCATAATAAAACCCCCTTTTCTTTTGCTTTTTTACCAGATTAATGTTATGATAGCATAGAAAATTTTTAAATTAAACGCATAATATTGACAAAATCGTATTTTTTTATTATTATTAGATAATAATAAGTATTATGTAATATTAAGGAGCCATGATTATGACACATATCACAGAAATGCTTAGGGAAAAAGGTCTGAAGGTTACTCCTCAGCGTATGGCTATATACTCTATGTTAAGCAATACTTGTTCGCACCCTTCCGCGGAAGAAATATACAAAACATTAATACCCGATAATCCTACAATAAGCCTTGCAACTGTTTATAAAACGCTTGACAGTTTCAAAAACGCCGGGATTATCCAGGAATTAAGCGTCGGCAACGGCCGAAGCAATTACGATGCAAACGTTATACCTCACCCGCACATAGTATGTAAATGCTGTGGCAAAATATATGATTTCCAGTTTGAAAAACTTGACGTACTGCGTTCGTCAGTTGCGGAAAAAACAGACTTTCTCGTCGAAAGCGAACAGCTTACATTTTACGGCGTATGTCCTTCATGCCGGCACAACTGATGCGTCAGGCTGATAACGCTTATTATTTACGGGAGTTGCTCCTTAAAAAATCAGCCGCATCCCCGCCGGATTTTAAAATGCTTTTCTGCCGTGCGGCCTTAAGGCCTCCGCGGCAAAAAACATATCCTTTGCGCAAAGGCCTTTGTAATTCCCTAAAACATCCAAAAACCGTCTGTAAATTTTCCAGACGGTTTTTTTCTGTAAAATTTTATATTTTAACGTTCTTTCGTTATTTTAACATATCCCGGCTAAAAACTGACCGGAATATTCCTCGCAATTGGCTTAGACAAACCGCAAATCGTTAGGTATAAAAACAGTTTCTCGATATATTATTCCGTCAAAAGCCGCTATTTTTCAAATACAGCCGTAACAACCGGTTTGCCGTCCCTATCCAAAAGCGGCGTTATCCCTCCGGAGTATCCGGAATATTTATATATATAATTAACGCCTGTTTCTTTGTCAACCCAAATTTCTATTCCTTCGGAAAATGAAGCCTGCTTATAGGTCTTTATAAATCTGTCGTCATCTTTTTTCATATTCTGCTCCTTATGGTCTGTTCATGTTTTGTCGGCGGCTTTTAAAAACTCCAACGGGTCCCCTTCGGAATTTATAAAATGCATAAGCATATAAGCGCACATAACCGCAACGTTTTCCTCCTTTAATATGCGCCTACATTCATCCCTGTCCGCAACAACAACTTCTATATCCTCATCACACGTTATATTCTTTGAAGACGGCGTCCCTTTGTAATATCCGTAAACGGCGGAACATGTTTCATCCGTCATGCCGACTGTCGTAAAAAACGGTTTTTCATAACATCCGTTAACGTCTAAAGGTTCAAATTCCATTCCCGTTTCTTCAAAGGCTTCACGCACGGCAGTATCCCTTGCGCTTTCGCCTTCTTCAACAAGCCCTGCCGGAAATTCGTATATATATCCGTTTATGGGGTACCTGTACTGGCGCACAAGAACAACTTTATCCCTGTTTTCACCGTATATGCCGTAAATCAAAACGCCGTCGGCTTTAAGCTTTTTTGTGTTCATATAAAAATCTTCCGGCCTTTTTTTCCTTGAAACCATAAAATATTCAAATGTTCCGCCGTCGCGCCTTTCGGCTTCCATTTTATACATATTTATATAATTGTTGTCAGTCTGTTTTTTAATGCTTCTTATTCCTGTCACAGAAAACCGCCCTTTCATTTTTTGTACGGCTTAAACTTACGAATTTCATTCCCATTATTTTCTTTCGGGTGCAAGGGGCATTTCCCATGCATAATGGTCTGTATGGAGAAGCTCATGGCATTTGGCGCTCAGCGGCTCTCCCAAATATTCTTCATACAGCTTTATAACGGCCGGGTTTTCATGAGAAAACCTTATTTTGCTGTTTTCATCGATAAAGTATAGTTTCCGCGCGCGTTCTTCCGCAAGCTCACAGCCTTCTTTTATAGGCTGGCCGCCTCCGCCCGCGCATCCTCCGGGACATGCCATTATTTCAACAAAGTCATATTTAACGTCGCCTTTTTTTACCGCATTAACAAGCTTCCGCGCATTTCCGAGGCCGCTTGCCGCCGCTACTTTCAGCGTCCTGTCCCCGATTGTAAATTCCGCTTCGCGCCAGCCTTTCATTCCCCTTATATTTTTAAATGCGTCAGGCGGCGGGTTCTCGCCTTCAACAACGGCAAACGCCGTGCGGAGGGCGGCTTCCATAACTCCTCCTGTTGCGCCGAATATAACGCCGGCCCCGCTTGCTTCGCCTATCGGTTCGTCAAAAGGCATTTCTTCAAGGCTGGCCACATTTAGATGCTCCGCTCTTATAATTCTTATAAATTCCCTTGTCGTAAGCACTAAGTCTACATCAGGTCCCACGCCCGCACTTTGCATAACGGGTATTTTATGCTCGCTTTTTTTAGCAAGACACGGCATTATGGAAACATTGTAAATTTTATTTTTGTCGACGCCTATTTTTTCGGCATAATAATCCTTTATAACCGCCCCGAACATCTGCTGCGGCGATTTAGCCGTTGAAAGGCATCCTGTCATTTCGGGAAACTGGCTTTTCAAAAACCTCACCCATCCCGGGCAGCAGCTTGTAAACATCGGATACTCGCCACCGCCGTTTTTAAGCCTTTCCAAAAGCTCGTATCCTTCTTCCATAATAGTCAGATCGGCGCTGAAATCCGTGTCAAAAACGTAATCCACACCCATTCTTTTAAGAGCCGCTACTATGCGTCCGGGCGTTGCAAACTCTTCTTTTATATCGAATTCCTCGGCCCATGCGCTTCTTACCGCCGGGGCTATCTGGACGACAACCGTCTTGTCCGGATCGGCAAGCGCGTCAAAGAAAAGCCCCGCTTCATCCCTTTCCGAAAGAGCGCCGGTCGGGCAGTGTACAACACATTGGCCGCAAAACGAACAGTCCGAATCCATTATCTTCCTGTTTTTCGACACGTCCACGGTTGTCCTTGCGCCCGTCCCTTCGACGTCCCATATATTAAGCGTCTGTATTTTATCGCATACCTGTACGCACCTCATGCATTTTATACATTTTGACGCGTCCCTTACAAGAGGCGACCGCGGGCTCCACTGAAATTCGGGCACATTACATTCAAACGGCACTTTAAGTATACTCAAATCGTTTGATACCTTCTGCAGCGTACAGTTGCCGCTACGTATACAGAAAGAGCATTTATTGCTGTGCTGTGACAAAAGCAGCTCGACATTAACTTTCCTCGCCTCGCGCACCTTAGGACTGTTGGTATATATAATCATGCCTTCCTCTACATAGTTGTTGCAGGAAGAAATCATACGGTCAATCCCTTCAACTTCAACAATGCACACACGGCACGCGCCTATCTCGTTTATGCCTTTAAGGTAGCAGAGGCTCGGTATTTCAATGCCTATGCTTCTGGCCGCTTCCAAAATAGTTGTATTCTCACTTACTTCAAGCCTTTGGCCGTCTATCGTTACATTTACCATTTTTTAACCCTCCCCCCTTTGAATGTGCCGTAACCATAATGGTCGCACCTTAAACAACGCCTTGATTCCTGCATAGCTTCCTCATGCGTAAAGCCACATTCGATAAGGTTAAAGTCTATATTCCTTTCTCCCGCGCTCCTTTCGGCCGCGTTTACCCTTCCGCATGGAGGTCTGCTTCCGAGCCTTGCATTTGGTATGTCCACATCAACTGTGATTGCATGGTTATATCCGAGATATTCGTCTATGTTGGCCGCCGCAACTTTTCCGGCCGCAATAGCCCTGATAACTGTCGCGGGGCCCGTGACGCAGTCGCCGCCGGCAAATACTCCTTCTATATTGGCGACGTCACTGCTTGCAAGAGCGTCTATTACTCCCCTCTTTATGGGAACGCCGAACTCCTCAAAAGGCTGAGTTTCGATTCCCTGGCCTATTGCGACAATAATAATATCGCACGGTATCCTCATAGGCTGTGTGTCGGCCTTTCTCGGTTTCGGACGTCCGTCGTCGCCTATATCGCCTATTATCTGCGGCTGGACCCAAAGAGCCGTAACATTTTCATCGCTGTCGCCTGCAATCCTTAACGGGGCGTTTAGGCATAAAACCTCGCATCCTTCGCTGATTGCCCCTTCAACCTCTTCCGGGAGAGCCGTCATATCTATCTTTCTTCTCCTGTAAACGCATGTCACAGACGACGCGCCGAGCCTTTTTGCGCTTCTTGTGCAGTCCATTGCGACATTGCCGCCGCCTACTACCACAACGCGTTTGTTCTTAAAGTCGGGAAGAGTGCCGTCGCCTATATTCCTCAGCATTTCAACCGCGCTGATAACGCCGCGCATGCCTTCGCCTTCAATACCCATTTTCTTATCAGTATGCGCGCCTATGGATATATAAATGCAGTCAAACTTTTCTTTTATCTCGGGTATTGTTATGTCCTTCCCTATTTCAACGCCCAAATGTGTTAATACTCCGGTTGAAAGTATAGCGTCAATATCCTCCTGAAGCCTTTCCCTCGGCAGTCTGTAGCTTGGTATACCGTAACGCAGCATGCCGCCTAAAGAAGCCCGTTTTTCAAAAACTTCAACTCTGTGCCCCATAAGCGAAAGATAATAAGCGGCGGAAAGCCCGCCGGGCCCGCCCCCTATAACCGCAATACTCTTTCCCGTACATTCGGCGCGCTCCGGAACAGGCACGACCCCCGCCATATCTATGGCATACCTTTTAAGCGCCCTTATATTTATTGCGTCGTCAACCATGTTCCTCCTGCACCTTGCTTCACATGGATGCTCGCAAACCATGGCGCATGCGGCGGGAAACGGATTGTCCTTTCTTATAAGGCGGACGGAATCCGCATACCTTTCATTGGAAATCAGCGCAATATACCCCGGTATATCAACCCCCGCCGGACAAAGCGCAACGCACGGCACAGGCTGGTGAAGATTAAACAGGCACCTTTTGTTCTCTATATGTTCAATATAATCGTCCCTGAATCCCAGAACTCCTTTAAGCACCATATTTGCCGCCTCAAAACCAATGGCACAGTCCGATGTATTTTTAATTACCCTTGCCGTTTTTTCAATGGTGGCAAGTACGGACATATCGGCGTTTCCGTCCAGCACTTTCTCGATAAGGCCTTCAAGCTGGCTTAGGCCCACGCGGCACGGCGTGCATTTTCCGCATGTCTGGGCATGGCACAGTTTCAAAAATGCCAGCGACAAATCGACCGGGCAAAGCCCCGGCGGGCTTGCCGTTATTCTTCTTTCAACGTCCCTGTAAAGCTCTTCCACAACCGTCTGGGCCTTATTGGGCGTTTTAATGCTTAATCTGCTCATGAAATCCCCTCTTTTCTAAAAATCTGCCCCTTTTTCTGTAAAATGAACAAAAGACGGCCTTAGGCCGCCTCTGTATAACTTTAATATAACCATAGCAAAACGCTTATACGGCGGTTATTTCAGCAACCCGTCAGCATTTTTTTACAAGATTGTTTTCCTTCGTTCCGCCGCAACCGTTTTCACTTGAAACTCAGCCTTTAGGCTGTATGAGCCTGTGCTTGCCGACGAAACGCTTATTATACATGCATAAAACGTCTTTAGTAAAAACACGGCGTTTACGCCGTTCAATACTAACCCGTTTTAACAATCATCCTTAACGGAAGTATACAGTATGTATAAATGTTTATTTCCTCAAGATTATCCCTGCAAGCTTCATCTTTTATACATGCGTATTAAGCGCCGCCGTTTTTGATAAACGCCTTATTTGCTCTTGTTGAAGCCGTACGCCGCTCATTAACCTTACTGCTGATATTAAGGGCAAATCATAGGCAAACCCGGCCGGTCATAGTCAAAGTATATAACGCCATTTATCTGAGGATACACCATATTAACATATGTGTAAAGTATATTCGTTCTGTTTTTTCAAAACCGGACAAATCTTTGACGCCATTTATATGACGATAGGAACCGAATTCAGTTATTATCAACGGTTCTGGGGCCATAATGTTCCGTAAAAGCCGTTTCTTAAAATTTGTATAATATTGCAGATATACACAGCGTCATATCCGGTGTAAAATATATAATTATTAAATTTAAGGAGTGACAAAATGATCCCTTCGTTTAAAGCAAGTTTTTATGCACTGCTGTTTATTGCGGCAATGCTCATATCAAACCTGTTTCTGGCCCCAATATTTCTGTCCCTGCCGATTAATCCGTTCCTGCTTTCTATAATAAGCGAAGTAATCGTATACGGCGTACCCGTCGTTATTTTTATAATTGCCTCAAAAGGCTCTGCTTTTGCGGAAATGTCCGTGCGTCCATTAGGCTTTGCGAATATAGCCGTGACGGCGGCAATGTCGTTTTTCATGCAGCCTATACTTATGCTTATATCGGCAGTTTCGGCATTTATATTTCCCAACACAACAACGGCGGCCCTTGAAACATATTCGCAGCAGCCGTTTTGGATAATGGCTTTATCCGTAGCGGTTATTCCTGCAATATTCGAGGAACTCATATTCCGCGGTATAGTTTTCGGAAACTACAGGAACGTTCCCCTTAAAAAGGCGGCCGCCGCCACAGGTCTGCTTTTCGGCCTTGCGCATATGAACGGCCAACAATTTCTCTACGCATTTTTTATGGGAATAATTTTCTGCCTTATGGTATATAAAACAGGTTCCGTTTTTTCGTCTATAGTTTCGCATTTTACAATAAATTTTTCCCAAAGCGCCGCGGCATACATTATTTTTAAAACGGCTCCAGCGCCGTCGGCCGACGCTTCATCGGGAATATTCTCAGTTTTATACTTAACTGTGCTTACGCTTCCTATATTGGCGGTTCTTGTATATGTATTTATGCGTATAAACAAAAAAGCCCCTTCTGTTGAAACGGAACGCGCCGTCGACTACACAGTATCAGGGCATAATGAAAATGTTATAAACTTCCCGTTTGTGCTTTACGCATGCCTGTGTGTATTTTTCATACTTATGCCGCTGTTTTCAAAGTAAAATTAAAAAAGGCTGATAAACGTAATCCTGTGTCCAAAAGCCCAAATTCCGCTTTTGGACACAGTTTAATTTATGTTTACAGCCTTTTTTATTATATTACTTTTTCCAGCGCGCCTCGCATCTGTATATAGGAAATCCCCTGCTTGAAAACTTTTCTTCATACTCTGTCATAATATTTCCCTCAAAACCGCTTGAGTGAAGGTCAAGGCTTATATTCGACAGGAGCCATCCGTTGCCGCACAACTCGTTAAGCGAAAACTCAAAAAGCCCCCTGTTGTCCGTTTTAAAGAATATTTCGCCTTCCGAACCAAACAGCCCCTTATATTTTTCAAGGAAATTTTTATGTGTGAGCCTTCTTTTAGCCCATTTCTTTTTTGGCCAAGGGTCGCAGAAATTTATGTACAGCCTTTTAATTTCGCCGGGTTCGAAAAATTCGGAAAGGTTCTCCACGTCCCCCGGAATAAGGTAAACATTTTTCTGATTTTCCGTAAGCCTTCTTGCCGCCGACGCTATAACGGTTGTCTGCCTTTCCACCCCAATAAAGTTTATTTCCGGATTTTCAGCCGCGCTTTGAGAAATAAAACGTCCTTTGCCGCATCCGATTTCCACATATATGGGACTATTGTTGCAAAAAAGCTCGTTCCACCGCCCTTTATGGCTTTGCGGGTCGTGTATAATATGGAAATTATTTTCAAGCTCTCCTGCCGCCCATGTCTTTTTTCGCACTCTCATAAAAATTCTCCCTCAAATAAGTATTTTCAGTCAGGTTTGCCCATTTTGCCTAACCTGTCATAAATATAATACTACCTGGGGCATATTTTAACAATATAAATTATTTTATTTTTCTGATCCAGTAGCCGTAACAACCTTCCTTTTGCTCTTGTCCCTTATTCTGCCAAAAATCCACAAAACCCAAAGACATAGCCGCCTTTCTGTCTTTTTGGCTGAACGCCTGCGGCACAGCCAAAAGGAGACTTCTGCTGTCGCGCCCCAACATTAAATGTTTATATTTCCTGTCCGAACAAATTACAAAACTGCTTGTATTAACGCTTATATCGTCAATCGGAAGAAGCCACATTTCCTCCGGGCATATGCGCACCCATCTGTAATCGTCATTGTCAAAAGGGTTCATTACGGGATTATTATTAAAAAGCTCTTCAATATCGTCGCCGAATGAAACGCCGACGGCCGAATCATTCCCACATTCCTCCGCATGCTCTGTGTCTTTTATCAATTCCTTTTTCTCGGCGTCTTTTACGCTTTTATTTTTATAATCCCAATATTCTTTTCCGGTATCTTCACTTTTTACCTCCGTTTCCCTTTCGTTTTCTCCATTGCAGTCCCCGCCGTTAATCGCCAGTATTTCTGAAAGCGAAAGCACGCCCATGCTTTCAAGTTTTTTCATCTGCGTATTAAAATTGCGCACTATATTTTTAAACGTGTCGTGTATGTCCGTTTCGGGCGTTTCCGTCCTGCCGCCGTTTTCTTCTTCATCCTTGTTCCTATCTTCGCATGCGCCGTAATTACCGTCTTTTTTCATATCCGCCGCGTCAGCGATTTTCGGAACTCCCCAGACCAATATTTTATCCTTGGATATATTTTGCGGTATGCCGTCTAAAGCGTTTTCCCGAGTTTCATCAGCCGTTTCTTCATTAAGCAAGGCAAATTCCGGTATGGTTTCGTTTTCTTCTTCCGTTTCATGTTCGGGCAGTCCAGCTGAATTTGCCGCGTCCGTATCCGTTTCACAAACGTCGGCGGCGCCGTCTTTTTGTTTATCCTGTTTTTCAGGCTTTATACTCTGCCGCCACTCGCGCCTTTTATTGGCGTACCCCACATATACGTCTGACAAAAACTGCCCGTCGTCTCTGCGTCCACCTACCACTATAACGTCAAAAGCTTCTATTTTATTCCCGCTGCCGCCTACGTTGTCAGCATCGAACGAAACATCTTTAATATCGCCCGCATTAAAAACGATATTGCCACCGTCGTCATTGGCAATCAAATAAACATGGCAAAAATCGGGCATAATGCCTTTAATAATAATTTTTCCACGTCCATTTTTAATTTCTACAGTGCAGACAGCCGTTTTGGCGTTCTGCCTTGAAAAACTGTCAGTTTCCTGTTTCAAAATTATAGTTTTCCTGTCATATCTTCTGTTATACATGGCAATACCTCCTTCATCTAAAAAAGTATATGCAGGGCGGTTAACCCTTATGATTGACAAACATACATAAAACAAACTATAATTAAACGTATTATATTCAATAAGAAAGGAACTAATATATGGCTGAAAACCTTGTGCAATTTTTTATAGAACACTTAGGAGGTTTAATTTCAAAAGAACTGATTGTATTTGTCATTTCGCTTTTTCCGATACTTGAACTGCGCGGAGGCATAATAGCGGCTTACGCAATGGGTATCGATCTGCTTCCCGCTTTCGCTATTTCATATATCGGAAATATCCTTCCGATCCCGTTTATATTGATACTTATTACGGCAATTTTCAGGCTTCTTAAAAAGACGCCTATGCACTCCATAGTTGAAAAAATAGAAAAAAAAGCCCTTTCCAAAAGCGACCAAATAGAAAAATACGGCTATCTCGGCCTTTTCCTGTTTGTCGCCATACCTCTTCCCGGCACGGGAGGATGGACAGGCGCTCTGCTTGCCGTACTTCTGAATATGAACAGGAAAAAATCATTCCTTGTAATAGCGCTGGGAGTTTTCACGGCCGGCATAATAGTTTCTATTTTTTCATTCGGCCTTTTAAAAGCTATAGGGATTGGGTGATAATTGATGAACGAACGGATATCAACGCCATTAAAAACTAAAGAAATAATTGAAAAAAACAAATTTTCGTTTAAGAAAAATTTCGGACAGAATTTCCTTGTCGATTCAAACATAATCGACAACATTATAAAAGCCGCCGATATAGATAAGGACGACTTTATATTGGAGATAGGCCCCGGCATAGGCAGTCTTACGCAGGCTTTGGCCGAAAACGCAAAAAAGGTCGCCGCCGTTGAAATCGACAGGAACCTGATACCGATACTTGAAGAAACCGTGGGCGGGTATGAAAACGTTGAAATAATAAACAAAGACATACTTAAACTTGACATAAATGCCTTAGTATGCGAAAAAAACGGCGGCATGCCTATTAAAGTTGTAGCAAACCTTCCTTATTATATAACAACGCCTATAATTATGGAAATACTAGAAAAAAACGTAAACGCAAAATCAATAACCGTTATGGTTCAAAAAGAAGTAGCCGAAAGGATGCAGGCCGAAGCCGGCACAAAAGATTACGGGGCTTTAACAGTGGCCGTTAAATTTTATTCCGACGCTAAAATAGATTTTATAGTGCCGCCCAACTGTTTTATGCCACGCCCCAACGTGGACAGCGCCGTTATAACCCTTAATATTTCCGAAAAAAACAGGCCGCAAACTATTGACGAAACATTCTTTTTCAGGGTTGTAAAATGCGCTTTCGGCCAAAGGCGCAAAACCCTGATAAATACCCTTTACAACACAGGAAATTTCGGCATAAGCAAAAACGAAATACAAAATGCGGTTGAAGCCGCGGGGTTAAGCGCGAAAGTGCGCGGCGAAGCGCTTAGTACGGAGGATTTCGCACGGCTTTCGGATATACTGTATAAAAAAATATACGGATAATCCAGCATATAAAGCTTCCGGTGAAAATAATGGATTATTCAATGTCAGAAAAGACGAATACAGCGTTTTCGGATATTTTACTTCCCGGTATACGTTCTGTTCCGAATAATTCTCAGATAAAAATTCTGCCCTTCGACTATATATAAACGGTCAAACAAAAATATATTTGGCATAACGTTTTCCACAGCAGGCGCAATAACGCCCGTCACAATATCGTAATTCCCTTCAGGCTAACGCAAGGCACATATAAGATTTATCTTTACGCAAAATAACAAAGACATGCCTAACTTAACTGCCGTTTCGGTATGCCTTTGTTATTTTTTGTTTAAAATGTTTTTTTAATGCGCATTTCCCTTTTAGAAAGGCATATGCAGATTGAAATATACTCCCCGCCGTTTCATCTGTTATTTAATACCGTTCTGATAAGTTCCGCCGAGAGGGCTACCCTTTGCGGTATAGTCGGTATATCCACATATTCGCGCGGGTTATGGAGATATTGCCCGTTAAGCCCCAGGCCGTCTATGGTAGGGCAGCCGATACTGCTTGTAAAATTGCCGTCGCTTCCTCCGCCTAAAACAGTAGGCTTATATTCATATCCCATTTCTTCGATAATTTCCTTAGTACGCCTGCATGCAAATTCAGATTTTTCATTCTGCCTTAGTGCGGGTTTTTCAACTCCGCCGCTTACCTCAATCTGCATATCTTTAATTGCAGGCTTTATATTTTTTATAACTTCCGCGGCAATTTTTCCGTGTTCATCATCCTTGTACCGTATATCTGCAATCAAATACGCTTCTTCCGGCGTCATTGCAGTTGCTCCCGTATCGCCGCCGTGCATGCTTACGACGGAGGCATAGAGGCTGTCGCCGTCTCTGCAATTTTTATCTATGTATTCGGCTTGGCGCGATATTTCAATAAGCGGGTTGCACTGCGGATTATTGCCTGCATGCGCGGCAACGCCTCTTGCAAAAACTTTTACAACGTCCCTGCCGTATCGCCCTATTGTTATATAGCCTTCTCCCTTATGCCCCGGCTCGGAGCAAAGACATACATCGGCTTCCTCCGCCATTTTTTCAATCAACCCTCTTGAAGTAAGACTTCCGCCTTCCTCGTCGCAGCTGAAAAAGAACGTTATTTCCACATCATCAGGGAACTGTTTTAATTCAATTAAAGACTTAACAGCCATATAAAATACAACGATGCCGCCTTTCATATCGAAAATACCCGGGCCATATGCTTTATCGTTTTCAATGCTAAACGGCCTTTCCAAAGTTGTGCCTGTTTTAAAAACCGTATCATAATGCCCTAAAAGGAATATTTTCTTGTTTCCATTTCCTAAACGCCCGCAAATATGCGTGCCCGCTTCTTTTGCGTCTTCATGCCACGTTTCAAAGCCAAGGCCTTTAAACAGCCCTTCGATATAAAGCCCGCATTTGTCTTTAACCGATCTTTCCCCGTAAATATGGGATTCATAGTTAACGACATTTTTAAGTATTTCCAAAAATTCATCTTTCCTGCCTTCAGCATATTTTACAATCTCATCAACGACAGCCATAAATAACACAACCTCCTTCATTTTTTATCGGCCGCATATTAAACAAGCCATTATTTAACTGTATTTTTAAATATTATAATGGTGCAAGGCGTTAAATGTAACTCCCTGCACCATAAATTATCAATTACATGCTTTTTGAACTTCCGCTTGTCTTTTCGCCCTTAATATCCTTTAACGTAGTTTCAACATTCGGATCTCTCTCATATTCCTTCCAAAGCTTTACAATAACATTGCTGATGCCCCATAATCCGATTATATTGATAAACACCATAAAACCATTGAATACGTCGCATATACTCCAAACAAGGCTTACTGTAAACCCGGAACCTATAACTACGAAAGCCGCAATTAAAGCCGTGTATACTGGCATAGCCTTTCTTCCGAACAGTTTCAGCACATTTGACTCGCCATAGAAATATGCCGCCAAAATTGTTGAAAACGAGAAGAAGAATATACAAATCGATATAATAATACCTCCGACTGAACCAAAAGCATTATCAAACGCCAGCTGTGTAAGCACAATTCCGTCCTGTCCCGACGTATATGTCCCGCTTGTAAGTATGATAAATACTGTGATGTTAAGTATGATAAACGTATCAATAAACACGCTCATAAAAGCAACAAGCCCCTGATCGCATGGATGTTTAACCTTTGCCACGGCATGTGCATGAGGAGTTGAACCGGTGCCCGCTTCATTTGACATAAGACCTCTTGCAATACCGAAACGCATTGCTTCCTTAATCCCAATACCGAACATGCCGCCCGCCACAGCCTGAGGTTTAAAAGCCCCTATAAAGATCATTTTAAAGGCCGGCAAAATCTGTTCTGCGTTCATAAATATAACGATAAGCCCGGCTAATATATATAAAATAGCCATAAAAGGAACACAAGCGGTTATTACTCCCACTATCCTTTTAACGCCGCCCAAAACAATAATGAGCGTAAGCGCTGCGAGAACAACGCCGATTATAATAGGATCTATCCCGAAAGAATTTGCAAAAGCCTCGCTGATTGTATTTCCTTGGATAAGCGCGGCCGCAATACCGAAACCAATAATAAGGAAAATCGAGAAAGCGTTTGCAAGTACTTTTCCCGCCGTTCCCTTAAACGCCGCCGTAATATAATATGCAGGACCCCCGTTTACCGTGCCGTCCTTCAATACAACTTTATATTTCTGCGCCGCAACTGCCTCTGAGAAAATTGTACTCATTCCAAAAAACGCGCTCACCCACATCCAAAATATTGCTCCCGGCCCGCCGGCCATAATTGCCGTTGCCGGACCGGCTATGTTTCCCGTTCCAACCTGCCCGGCTATAGCCGTAGCAAAAGACTGCCAAGCGCTCATACCGTCTTTGCCGGCCGCCCCTTTTTGCTTGAAGCCCGCAAAGGTAAGCCTTACGCTGTCGCCGAACCTTCTTACCTGGGGGAACCCCAGTCTAACCGAAAAATAAATACCCGTTCCCAAAAGAACGATCATATAAATATTTCCCCATAAAAAACCGCTTATCGTACCAAAAAAATTATTTAATGCGTCAACCACATTACCACTCCTCGTAAATTCAACACACTGCAACATCAAGTTATAAGTGTTACTTCCGTATGTAATTCCCCGTTGTCGTATTATAAATTAAATGGCATATATAATAAGTAGTATTTCGTCCACGCGGCGTACCCTTAAACGCCGCGCATGTTATATAGGTTATGAATTTTAGATTCTACGCCATTAAAAATTACACGGTTTATCTGAACATTTTAATTGTGTTGGCTACCCTCAAGCCAAGATTTCTCGTGCTCTTTAAACCGATTTCATCTTTAAGCACGGCGTCGGCAATATCCCCTTTTTGAGGATATGTAGTGCATCCTCCGCCCAGATAGCAGCCCGGAGTAGGCTCGCCGCCGCTTCCTACAACTATCATATCGTGAACCTGGAAGAAATACTGCATTGCAAGGAGGGTAAACTCCTGCCCTGCATTTCTGTTGCCTCCTACGGTAAGGCACCCGCCCACTTTGTTTTGAAGAGCATATTGATATTTGCTCGTGCCGTAACGCAAAAGCCCTTCCGTACGATCCATAAACTGTTTCATTTGTGCCGTAATGCTTCCGAAATACACAGGCGACGCAAGTATAAGGCCGTCGCATTCAAGCAGTTTCGGATAAATTTCCTCCATACCGTCCCGATATACTGCGCATGCGTGTTCTCCGTTGTCTTTTTTTCCGGGCTCGCGGCAGCATGCGAAACATCCGCGGCAGTTATGTATGTCATAATCCCTTAAATATACTATTTCCGTTTCAATTCCGCCTACAGTTTCCGCCGCCTCAAGAGCCGCTTTAAGCATAATGTCTGTGTTCGCGCCTTTTCGCGGGCTGGCCGACACGCCTAAAATCTTTTTATTCTCCCCCATTTGCAATCCTCCTTAAAAAAATTATGTTTTATTTATTGTGCCTTTTTTTGAAATCCTCAACTGCTTTGGAAGCGGTAACAAATTCAATATTAGGATGTGTAAATATGTGTTTAACAAGGTTTTCAAGCACATTCATCCTTGAAGGACGGCCGATAATCTGCGGATGGCACGTCATAACATATGTAATATCCGAATCTATGCCGTTTTCTTCTTCTTCCATAAACTCTTCATAAAGGCCGTCAAACTCTTCCTTCCAGCATTTTTCAACCGATTCAAGCGGCTGCATGCATTTTCCCTGAAGCCTTACGCTGTAAAGCCAAAAAGCGGCGTCGTCGAGTATCCAATGAACGGGCAGTTCAACAATATCGCTCTTCTCACCGAAAACTTCAAGGTAATCCATGCAGTCTGTGCCCATCATATTGCTTGAATACTGTATCCCCATATCTTTAAGTATGCCCAATGTATTCCTGCTAAACTCCCATGCCGGCGAACGGTATCCGACAAGCTTTTTGCCGATTGCCGGTTCGATAATGTCGGCCGCTCTCTTGTAATCCGCCGCTTCCGCTTCGCCTGACGGAAACATATCAGGGAATTTATGGCTGTAGCTGTGCTGTCCTATTTCATGGCATCCCGCTTCCATAATATTTGTAAGAACATGCGGGAAATCCTCGGCAGTCTTGCCCGGAACAAAGAAAGTAGCCGGGATATCATATTTTTTAAGCATTTTTAAAATTCTCGGCAGCCCTCTGTTTGCCCCATACTGTCCAAGAGATAATGTAACGGGCCTGTTGGCGTTTTCAGGATCCCTGTTCCTCCAAATCATCTCCGCGTCAACATCAAATGTTAATAATACCGGCATTTTCTTCATATCAAGCACTCTCCCTTTAAAATAAAATAAATTAATTTTATCCCATTATATAAACTATCGTTCCATATAATGTTCATATGTTTAGAATATACAAATTACCTTTAGCTGTGTCAATATATCTGTAAATTTTGTTAATTTTTTTGGCACATATGTTTCACTATTTGGAATTTGTTTAAAATTATACTGTATACATTTGATTTTTCGCCAATTATACAGTATAATTTACCTATACAAAAATTCGGAACGCAACTTTGAAAGGAGGCGCGCGCTGTAAAGCGCATAAAATACATGGAACAACAGCAATCATATAAACCGAAATATCCTGTTTTAACTTTGGAAAAAGCTTTGGACGTTATAAACTATTTTAAAGAGAATACAAATCCCGAAGGGTTGAGCCTTAACGAAATATGTCAAGCCCTCGATATGAAAAAAAGCAGCGTACACCGTATATTGGATACGCTATACGCCTATGACTACGTAAAAAAGACATTTTCCGGCAACCGTTACAAGTTAAGCTGGGCGCTTTACGACATAGGCAACTCCGTTCCGAAACAGTACAGCCTTTCGGCAAACGAATATCTTCCGGCATTAAATACGCTGTGCCAGAAATATTCGGAAACTTTCAGTATCGGCGTGCTCGATAAAACCGAATACATAGTTATAAACATTGTTGAACCGAACATCCAGCTTAAATCCACCGGAAATATCGGCGAACGGAGGCCGCTTTACGCCACCGGAGCCGGAAAGCTTTTTTTAAGCGAATTTCCCGAAAACAAAATATATGACTTTTATCGGGAAAACAAAATAGAATCTTTTACAAAAACAACGCTTTCAACTCCCGGCCGTATGCTAAACGAGCTTTATGACATAAAGCAGTGCGGATACGCCATCGACAATGAAGAACACTGCGAAGGTCTTTCATGCATATCAATGCCGATATATGACTTTAAAGGCCGCATAGTTGCGGCTATCAGCGGAAGCGGGCCGACACAGCGCATTATGGGAAAAATAGAAAACGGCCTGAAAGACGATCTTCGTGAAATAACCTGTAAGCTTTCTGTGCATTTAGGATATAAAGGCTGCCACGAAAATAAAGATAATGATAAATAAAATATAAGACGCTTCATTCCATGCAGACATTTTCAACAGTTTATCCCTATAATTGGAACATCGGTCCGTATACTTGAATATTTTTGGAATAACTATATTGACGCGGTAACTTTTTTTGCTATAATTCAGGCTATAAAAATTAATTTTGATGTCTGATTTGTATCAAATAAGGGGAGGCGTTTTTAATGAAACCATATTTAATGATTGAATGGAACGACAGCAAAACCGACGCAGTCGGCTGGGTTTGTGTATACAACCTTGTTGACGGCTACTGCGACGGCGGTATTAGAATGCATTCAAACGTCACAAAAGAAGAAGTTCAGCGTCTTGCTACTGTAATGGCGTGGAAACATGAAGCCTGCAAACCTCATTCTTCAGGCGGATGCAAAGCCGGAATAAGATACGATTATAAAGCTCCGGATGCAGAAGAAGTTCTCGAGAGGTTTATTGTTGCTATGATGCCGATGATAGACGTGGGCGTATCTCTTGCCGGCGACCTTGGCGTTCCATATTCTACAACAAGAAGAATCTACGCTAAATATGGCAGGGAAATACCCCTTACAAAAACAATGAAACAGAATAAGCAGATACTTGAAAACATGCGTACATACAACCATATGCTCGAAAGCGAAGTTCAGGGATTTACATTAAACAACTGTATCACAGGGTTCGGCGTTGCATGGTCTGCCGACGAGGCATGGAAAATAAAACACGGCGGCAAAAAGGGCCGCGTATTTATACAGGGATTTGGCTGCGTAGGCGCAAGCTGCGCGCACAAACTTGTTGAACTCGGATATACAATCGTAGGAGTAAGCGACGCTTTGGGCGTTGTCGAAGATCAGAACGGCCTTGACATTGCCGAGCTTATCGCCAACAAAAATAACTTCGGCGAAATGGATCGTTCAAAATTTAAACCTTCATACAAAACAATGCCGAATACAGACTGGCTCAATGTCGACTGCGACATATTGATCCCCGCCGCTTTAGAAGACGTTATTAACAAAGATAACGCCGGCAAAGTTACGGCAAGCCTTGTTGTTGAAGGCGCTAATATCGCCACAACAGCAGAAGCCGATGAAATATTCAAAGAAAAAGGCGTTGATGTTGTTGTCGACTTTGTTGCAAACCTCGGCGCTGTACGCGCATACCACAGCGTAATTTTCGGCAACCTCGAGCATGACGGCCAAGCCGTGCTTGACGATATAGAAGGCGTATGCCGCGGAAACACCCGCAAGCTCTTTGAAACATGCGAAAAAGAAGGCATGTTCCAGCGCGAAGCAGCCTATAAGATTTTTGAGCCAAGCACAAGCGATCCTTTTGAAATCTAGAGCATTTTTAACGCATATAGTCTGAAAACGGCGCATAATAAAACAGGCTGTTTCCCACAGCCTGTTAAAATGAATTTATAAAAAATATATATTGCATATGGTTTTATCTCATTTGCAATATATATTTTTTAATATTCGGTATTTATGCCGCCAACTTCAACAGTTTTTGCGTCCAAAAAGCCCCGTTACCGTACTCTGTTCCACTATTTTCTATATGTAAAAACTGTCGGGGCCGTTAAAAAGCTCCATACCCGTACAAAATAACGTCGATATACACCGTTATTTTGTAAATATGTTTAACGCCATCCTATCCGGCTTTCATAAACGCCTATGTCATGCCGCATAGAAAATATCAGCATATCTAAAAATCAAAATCTTTTCTTTATAAATTTCTGCCCGCTATGCAGACTGTTGCAAATTCCTTCATTAATTTTCATACCTCCGTATTATAATGCGTAATATAACAACATAGTTTAATTTATTTTTCCCTATGTCTGACGCGTCATTGCGTTTCTGTTATTTCATAATATCAGGATCAAACTCCGATCCGCTGTCGCCGTCAATGGCCGCTTCACCGCGTTCATTTGTCCTAATCCTAACGGCCTCAAAAACGTCATAAACAAATATTTTCCCGTCGCCTATATTCCCTGTATATACAGTTTCCCTCACCTTTTCCAGTACTTCTTCATACATGCAGTCTTTTATGACAGTTTCGACTTTAATTTTAGGTATAAAATTTACGTTGTACTTCTTCCCCCTGTAAATCTGCGTATATCCTTTCTGGTTTCCGTATCCCATTATATTAGTCAGCATCATACCGGTAACCCCAAGCCCGTTCAGCGTGTCTTTGAGTTCATCCAGCTTTCCTCTTTTAATAACAATTTCAAGTTTTTTCATATAATAAGTTTCCTTTCAGCCTTCACCATGCAAAAAGCCATTAAAACCTTTCCTCTTTCAATATTATTTCCGCCGTTTCAACCATTTTTATACATTTATTCATACTGCTTTTTTGTATAAACCGATGTGCCGCCTCCTCTGTAATGTTAAATTTGTTCATCAAAAGGAGTTTTGCCTTTTCTATTATAAGCTTTTCGTCTGCTCGTTTTTCCGTTTTTCGTATAGCTTGTCCGCGGCCCGGAGCCTTAGCCGACAGCTCGTGTTTCCTTCCGATTTCAAGTATCATATTAATTGTATGCAGTAAATCCGCTTTATTGACGGGAAGCACAAGACTGAACACATCTTGGCTGTCTATAAGACCGGCCTGACTGCCGGAAAGCAGCACAAGCATGCCGAAACCGTCGGGCAGAAGTTCATATATTTCTGTATATACCATGCCGCCCGTTTTATATCCGCATACTACAATTCCTCCCGCCACACGGTTTGCAGCCCTTAAAATTTCATCGCCGGAAGTACATATCTCTGTTTCAACAAACCCGCTTTTGACAAGCATATCTTTCACGGCAATGCCGTTATTCCATTCTGAAAAGCCGACAATTATATTTTCCATCTGTATCAACCCCAGAATAAATCAAACAATTCAGTACACATTCAGATACTTTTTAACTTCCCAGTCCGTAACGGCTCTTTGATATTCCTCCCACTCCCGCTGTTTTGTTTCCGTATATTTTGCGGCAATATGGCTTCCCAAAGCTCTTTGAATTATATTGTCTTTCTTAAATTCGGCGATAGCTTCTCCTAAATTTCCGGGCATTTCATATATTCCGCCGTTTAAACTTTCGGCAAGTTCCATACTTTTTTCAATCCCGTCAAGGCCCGCCGAAAGTATTGCGGCAAATTCCAAGTACGGATTGCATGCGGCGTCGGGAAATTTCAACTCTATCCTCGTATTGTCCGGCATGCTTTTAGGAATCCTTATAATGCCGTTGCCTTTAGCCGCGTCCAATACGGACGAATACGGCAAGCCAAATCCGGAAATCAACCGTTTATATGAATTTACCACTGGGTTTGTAACAACCGCCATTCCCCTTGCATGCTTAATCACACCGGTCATAAACATATATGCGTCTTTGCTTAGGCTCAACCCGTTTTTGTCTGCCGGATCATAAAACGCGTTCGCACCGTTTTTAAAAAGCGAAAAATTCGTATGCATGCCCGAACCGTTAACGCCATTTAAAGGCTTCGGCATAAAAGACGCAAAAAGCCCGTTGCGCTGCGCCACTGTTTTTACAACAAGCTTTAATGTCATTATGTTGTCGGCAGACCTCAGAGCTTCGCCGTATTTGAAGTCAACTTCATGCTGCCCCGGGGCTTTCTCATGATGGCTTGTTTCTATTTCAAATCCCATATCTTCAAGCGTAAGGCAAATTTCACGTCTTGCATTTTCTCCCATATCGGCAGGGCCCAAATCAAAATATGTGCCGTTGTCGTGCGGGATAGTCGTTGGATTCCCGTTATTGTCCGTCTGAAAAAGAAAAAACTCACATTCAGGCCCGACGTTAAAAGTATATCCCATTTCTTCCGCCCTTTTAACGGCCTTTTTAAGGGCATACCGCGGGGACCCTTCAAAAAACTTCCCGTCGCTTGTATAAACGTCGCATATAAACCTTGCAACTTTTCCGTGCTGCGGTCTCCATGGGAATATAACAAATGTGTCGAGATCCGGCTTTAAATACATGTCGCTTTCTTCAATGCCCAAAAAACCGCTTATTGACGAACCGTCTATCATGCATTGATTATTCAGCGCCTTTTCCAGCTGGCTTACAGTTATAGCTACATTTTTAAAAACTCCGAGTATATCCGTAAATTGCAGTCTGATAAACTTAACGTCGTTTTCCGCAACCATATTTAATATATCATCTTTTGTATATACCATTTTACTCCCTCCCGCAAAAAAGCAAAAAGGGCTCCGCAACCAAAAAGTTCGGACGCCCTGAATTAACATAAGAAAATTATATCCGCCAAAACGTCATATGTCAATATTATAATAACCGTCCATACGGTCCGAATATATTTTGTCCTAAAATCTATTAAGCAACGTATTCCTCCCCGCATCTATCCTCCTAAACCAAAGCCACTGCAAAAGTATGCCTGTACCAAAGTCGTTATATAGCTTCAGTTCACAAGAGCACACATGGTTTTAACTGACGTCAGCGGAGTAAGAGCATGGCAAAGACGTACAGGTGCGCGAATCCTTCGGCAAGCGACTTTAACAAAGCTCTTATGCCGCCGACGTCAGTTAAAACTCTCATGCCCCACAATAAAAAATTTTTGCAGTTCAAGGCTCATATGCGCCGACACAGCGGATCCTACGGCAAGAGTATGCAATGCAGTACGAAAACGCGGAAAACTTTCCTTGCGTGACGCGTGCGCCCTTGTAAACCGAAGCTATTCGCCTTATAAATATTCACGCATCAAGACGCTGTAAATATATGAAATTCTATTTGAATACCATAACCATATTTCTTTATGTACAAAAAATTTCGATATTTACCGCCAATATACCCGCTCCAAAACAGAATTTTTGCCCCTTCAAAACGTCCGCATACACTGTATTATTAATTACGCCTGAAATTCGTGCATTTCCCGCACATATAAAAAGCAGGCCGCAAAATTTCTTTTGCGGCCTGCTGATGAAAAGTCTTACATCAACCATACGGCTTTTAACAACCATAATTAGGTAAAACTGTTTCAATATGCTTAGGCCTGTTGTCAAATCCGATACGCTCAAACGCGCTTATGCCATTTGATATATCAGCCGTTTACAGTTTCATCTTTTTTACCGAATTTCTTTTTGGCCTTGCTCTTAATATTCCTGTAGCGAAGTTTGTCAACAAGCATATAAAGCACAGGTATGAATATAAGAGTTATAACCGTTGAAAGCGAGAGGCCGAATATAATTACAATAGCCATAGGCTGCTGCATTTCAGTACCTTCACCGATTCCAAGCCCCAAAGGTATCATGCCGAGTACAGTTGTGAGCGTTGTCATAAGTATAGGCCTCAAACGGTCAGGGCCTGCTTCGCATATAGCTTCATAGGAACTCATTCCGTTTGCAACATTCTGGTTTGCCGCGTCTACAAGTACGATAGCATTGTTAACAACCATTCCGACAAGCATTATAAATCCCATGAAAGAAACCGTCGTAATCGACTTTCCTGTTATAAAGAGCCCGAATATGCCTCCCGTTATGGCAAGCGGCATCGAGAACATAACTATAAAAGGATATATAAAACTTTCAAACTGGCTTGCCATAATCATATATACAAGAAGTACGGCAACTATAAGCACTGTTCCAAGCTGCGTAAACGATTCGTTCATGCTTTCAAGGGTTCCTGTAAATTCATAGGCATAACCGTTTGGAAGTATATAGCTTGAAAGCCTTGCTTCAATATCCTTCTGGATTGAACCGAGATCCCTTCCGTAAGTTGAAATAGTAACGTCTATATACTTGTGGTTGTCGGCCCTTGTAACAGTAACGGCCGATTCTCCCGTTACAATATCGGCAACCTCCGTAATAGGAAGCACAAGTCCGGAAGGCGTCGTTATTGTAATATTCGATATATCCTGCATATATTTAACGCTTTCATCGCTTTGTTTAAGGCGTATGTCAACCTCAGTATCATCAACCTTAAACTCCGTTGCAACACTGCCGTTAATCGCACCGCTTACGGCGCTTGCAACCTGGCCTGCCGTAAGGCCGTATCCGGATGCCTTTTCCCTGTTAACAATTATGTTAACCTCAGGCAGCGTATCTTCTGCAGAACTGTCAACTTCCGTAACGCCTTCAATTCCTTCGAGCATATCCTGCATTGTATATGCAATTTCCCTGAGAACGTCGCTTTCATCGCCCGTAACCCTTATGGTTATGCCGCTGCCGCCGTAACTGCCCATTGCGGAACTGCTTGCGGAAACATTGATTTCACATCCCGGTATATTTTTAAGCTTTGTTTCAAGCTGATTTGCATAGTCGCTTGAGGAAAGATCCCTTTCTTCCTTATCAACAAGGCTTAACATAACGGAACCGCTGCTTGTGGAGCTGCCCGATGCGGAAATACCGCCGCCGCCGACCATAACATAGTATGTGTCTATAATTTCATCATCTTTAAAAGTATCTACAACCTGGTTTACAACCTTTTCCGTTTCATCAAGTATCGTGCCGTTCGGCAATGAAACGCTTACGGTAACCGAGCCTTCATCCATTTCAGGCATGAAGTCAAAGCCCATAATAGGCACAAGCGTAAGCGTTGCCATAAACGAAACAACTACAAGCGCAACAACCTTTTTCTTGTTTACAAGGCACCATAAAAGTATCTTCCTGTAACCGGAATCAAGTTTTTCAAGGCCGCGCCCCCATGAATCGAGGAAGTGTGTGATAATGCCTTTTTTCTTTCTTACCTTCATGCCTTCAACGCCATCGCCGGTAAACTGTTCCGGTTTAAGCATTTTTGAGCATGCCATAGGTATAAACGAAATTGATATAACAAGCGACGCAAAAAGCGAGAAACATATCGTAAGGGAAAGGTCCTTAAATATATCGCCTATTGTGCCCGAAATAAATATAAACGGTATGAAAACGCCTACAGTTGTAAGAGTCGATGCCGTAACCGCCATGGCAACCTCGCCCGCGCCCCTTGCAGACGCCTCTTTAGGATCAAGGCCCTTACGCATATATGAGAATATATTTTCCAAAACAACTATGGAGTTATCAACAAGCATACCGATACCGATTGCTATACCGCCCATTGAAATCGTATTTTTCGAAAGGCCGAAAAGCCACATTGCACCGAATGTCGCAATAATCGATGCAGGTATTGAAATACCTATAATAACGGACATCTTAGGATTCCTGAGGAATACGAATATAACAATAATGGCAAGCGCCGCCGCCTGTATTGCAGTTGAAACAATGTTGTTAATGGATGTCGTTATATATTCCGACGTATCCGAAAGCATTGAAAATTCAACCTGAGGATACTCTGCCGAAACCTTTGCAATCTCAGCGTTAACTTTTTCGGAAAGCTTTACTATATTGGCGTCCGACTGCTTCTGTATAACAAGCATAATAGCCGGCTCTCCGTCAATAAGGGCGTATGACGATCTTTCCTTTTCCACATATTCCACATCGGCAACATCGTTTAAGTGGATAATGGCGCCGCCGCTTGTGGCAACAGGCAAATCCCTTATTTCATCGATTGTTTTAAATTTTCCGTTCGCCTTAATCTGCATATCCACAGTGCCCTGCTGTACCGTACCGGTAGGAAGATCCATATTTTCGGAAGCAAGCACCTGTGAAATCTGGTTCATAGACAAGCCGTATCCCTGAAGCTTTTCAGGCTTAACGGTAATCTGAACCTCGTTTTCAACGCCGCCTGTATTTGAAACAGACGTAACGCCTTCAATTTTTTCAAACCTTTTGCTTATTGTATCTTCAACAAGCGTATTAAGCTGCGTAAGATCAAGCGAACCGCTCTTAATACCAACATAAATAGCCGTCATGCTGTTTATGTCCATTTTCAAAACCATAGGCTCGCTTGCGTCCTCTGGAAGGCTCCCCTTGACCAAATCGACCTTTTCACGCATATCTACAGCCGCAAGGTCAATATCCGTTTCGTCGGTAAACTGAACGACAACTATTGATGAGTTTGCCGAGGATGTTGAAGTAATGCTGTCCACGTTTGTAACAGTGCCCAACGCTTCTTCCAAAGGCTTTGTAATAAGGGATTCAATTTCTTCCGGCCCCGCCCCTACATATGTTGTGCTTACAATGGCAACCGGTATGTTCATAGACGGCATAAGATCCATGTTAAGGGAAAAATATGAAATAATACCGCCCAACATAACAATAAGCATAATCATTACAGTCGTTACGGGCCTTTTTATTGAGGCTTTAGATAACATCAATTATTCCCCCTTAACCGTGCCGTTGTCATTTCCGGCGGAAGGTTCTTGCTGTGCTGCTGTGCCTTCGCCTTCCTCATTATTTACAGGCTGCGAAGACCCGTATGTCCCGCTTGATTCGCTTTCGGTTCCCGCCGTATTGCCTGCTCCGCTTTCACTGCCGTTTTCAGGCGCCGCTGCCGTTTCGTCAGTCCCTTCTTCTTCTGTGGGCTGCCCGTCTTTGACAACAATATTAACTTCATTTCCTTCTTCAAGGTATGTCTGGCCTTTTACAATAACAAGTTCGCCTTCTTCAACGCCTTTTAAAACCTGAACCGTCTGTCCGTCGTCAATTCCCATTACAACAGGCCTTTTAACTGCAACGCCGTTTTCGGCAACAAAAACAAAGTTTTCATTGTTTTTATTTATAACCGCATCCCTCGGCACTACTATGGCATTGTATCCTTTTTCCTTAACAAAACTTACCTCTGCAAACATGCCTGTTTTAACAACGCCAGTAATATTAGGTATTTCGATTTCCACGTCATATGTACCTGCGGAATTAGCGGCAGGATTTATTGTCTTAATTTTCCCTTTCATTTCATTGTTTGAAACAGCGCTGATTTTAACGTCAACAGCCGCCCCTATTTCAAGGCTGTTGATAATCTGCTCGGAAACGCTTACTTTAACAATAACGGAGGACGTATCCATAATGGTAAACGGCACTGAAGAAGTTGAAAGCATTGTTCCCGCGACAACATTATTTCCCGTAACAACGCCGCTTATTGGGCTTTTAACCTGCGCGTCCCTAAGTGATTTTTCGGCGCTTGCAATCTGCGCCGCCGCGCTGTTGGCCTGTGCCTGCGCCGCATTAAGGCTTGCCTGTGCTTTTTCCGTATTTTCTTCAATAAGCTGTCCGCTTGTAATATCATAGGAACTTTGCGCTTGGTTGTATGAATTTTCCGCATTTTTAAGCGCGTCGGTCACTGCATCCATATCAACCTGCGATACAAAACCCTGATCGTAAAGCGCTTTTGTATTGTCATATGACGTTTTAGCCGTGTCATATGCCATTTTTGCAGAATCCAGAGCGTTTTTAAGATTTTCAAGCTGCATCTGCATGCTTGCGCCGTTGACTGTGTCAAGCGTTGTCTGCGCAACGTCCACATTTGCCAAGGACGCCTGATAAGCTGCCTGTGCTGTCCTCAGGCTGTTTTCTATTGCTTCCGTATCCATCGTAAAAAGTACGTCGCCTTCGTTTACGGTGTCGCCTATATCGAAATTAACGTCCTTCACTATTCCGCTTACAAGGCTGAAAACATTTGCCGTTTCAACCGGGGTTGTTTTTCCGGAATATACATAATTTGTTTCAACCTCGCCGTCTGAAGCCGTAACAACTTCAACGGAAAGCGCATTGCTCACTTCCGCAGTCGCCGGCTCTTTATCGTCTTTCGCACCGCAGCCTCCAAAGGCAAGCGCGGCAATAACGGCCGGTATCAAAAGCTTTTTGTTAAGATTCATTTTTACTGTCCTCCCTGTCAGATATAAATAAATATCCGTTTTCTACTGATAATTTTAAATATTCCTTTTGCTTTTCGTTAAGGCTATTATAATGCCTTTGAAATTTCTCAAACATATACTCCCTTATACTTTTCAACGCCGTTACAGCCTTTTCGGTTGTTTTCAAATAAACTTTCCTGCCGTCGTTTCCCTTATAGCGTACCAAAAGCCCTTCTTCCACCATCCTCGAAACCGTGATGGATATGCTGCTTTTTGAAATTCCCGTTATTTCCTCAATATCGGAAACAGTGGCGTTTTCCAAAGCCGATATTATCGTTATAAAAAGCCTTTGCGTTTTTGTAAGGGAATCCGGCCTTTTGCCGTTAACATTATAGCAGCCGGCCATATTTTTTGAATTCCAACGCAGTATAGCGTCGCTGATAAAAAAAAGCTTATCCGCCAAATTGCGGCTTTCATCCACAGGCATAACACTCTCCTTTCCGTCAGACTGTTAATAGGCAAGAAATGATTTTATAGTAAAACAATTTGCCTGTCAATGGTTTTATCATAAAAGTAATACGCCCGATTTTTAAAAAAGTTTACCAAATACTCAAAAAATTTTTAACATTCCCCGCCAAAAAATAAATTGTGTCTGAAAACCCCGCCATAACGCCGTTTTCAGAGTATATGAAATTTTGGGAAATAAAGAACGCCGCGTTAAAATTTACTTTTTAATACACGGCGCCTTTTTTACATTATTACGTTTTAAAATTCCATCATGCCTTCGAGATAGGAAACAAGTTCATCGATTTTAATCCTTATCTGATCCATTGTGTCCCTGTGCCTGATTGTAACGGAATTGTCCTCAAGCGTGTCAAAATCAACGGTTATGCAGAAAGGCGTCCCTATTTCATCCTGTCTTCTGTAACGCTTTCCGATGCTTCCCGCCTCATCGTATTCAACGTTGAATTTTTTTGAAAGCTCGGCATAAATTTTACCTGCCGGTTCGGCAAGTTTTTTACTTAACGGAAGCACGGCCGCTTTAACCGGCGCGATAGCCGGGTGGAAATGCAGCACTGTCCTTACGTCTTCTTTGCCGTCTTTCTCCCCTACAACCTCTTCGTCGTAAGCGTCGCATAAAAATGCAAGGGTTACGCGGTCCGCGCCGAGCGACGGCTCAATACAGTACGGTATATATTTTTCATTTTTATCCTGATCAAAATATGTCATATCCTGCCCGCTGTGTTCCTGGTGCTGTTTCAGGTCAAAGTCCGTCCTGTCGGCTATTCCCCAAAGTTCGCCCCAGCCGAATGGGAACAGGTATTCGATGTCGGTTGTCGCTTTTGAATAATGGCACAGTTCCTCCGGGCTGTGATCCCTCACCCTCGTATTTTCTTCAGACATGTTGAGGGATTTAAGCCAGTTTATGCACATTTCCTTCCAGTATTTAAACCATTCGAGATCCGTGCCCGGCTCGCAGAAAAACTCAAGTTCCATCTGCTCAAACTCACGGGTTCTGAAAGTGAAATTGCCGGGCGTTATTTCGTTCCTGAAAGATTTTCCAATCTGGCCGATGCCGAAAGGTATTTTCTTCCTTGAAGTGCGCTGCACGTTTTTAAAATTTACGAATATGCCCTGTGCGGTTTCCGGGCGCAGGTAAACCACATTTTTGCTGTCCTCGGTAACTCCCTGGAAAGTTTTGAACATAAGGTTAAACTGCCTTATGTCAGTAAAATTGTGCGCGCCGCAGGAAGGGCATTTTATATTGTTTTCATCAATATAACTTTTCATTTTTTCATTGCTCCAACCATCGGCGACTTCGCCTTTGTGTCCGCACTCCTGAAGGTGATCCTCAATAAGCTTGTCGGCGCGGAAACGCTCTTTGCACTCCTTGCAGTCCATAAGAGGATCGCTGAACCCTCCCACATGGCCGCTGGCAACCCATGTCTGAGGGTTCATAAGTATAGCGCAGTCAACCCCCACATTATATTGGCTCTCCTGCACAAACTTTTTCCACCATGCTTTTTTGATATTATTTTTAAGTTCAACGCCTATAGGGCCGTAATCCCATGTATTGGCAAGGCCTCCGTATATTTCGCTGCCCGGGTAAACAAATCCCCTTGCTTTAGCCAAAGCCACTATTTTGTCCATTGTTTTTTCAACTGCCATAACAATTCCTCCTGAAATAAATTATATTTTCCCGGCGAATATAAAAAGCCCTTCGCCGCTTACAAAAACGTAAGGGACGAAAGGCAAAGCTTCCGCGGTTCCACCCTTTTTGACAATGCACAACTGCACGCCCTCTTTAAAATAACCCGCTCCAAAGCGCCCTTCGCCAAAAAACCGCTGCCTTTTCGCACCGGACAAAGGCTCTCTTAAAACGGTTTGGAAGCTACTCCTCTTTTTCACAGCGGAATAAAAACTAAATATACTTAAATTTATCAAATACGCCCTGATTTGTCAACCGTTTTGTGGTATAATACCGTAAATAAAAACTACGGTTAATATAAGGAGGCGTGAAAATGAAAAGCCGGCAAATGTCAGAATCAATAATAATAGGCCTCATAATGGCTTTTTCGGGCGGCTTTATGGATGCGTACACATATGTATTCCGCGATAAAGTTTTTGCGAATGCGCAGACCGGAAATATAATACTTTTCGGCCTTAACCTTTCAAGCGGCGACTTTTCAAAAGCCGTTGAACATCTTTTCCCAATACTTGCGTTTACGGCGGGAATATTCACGGCGCAGCTTTTCCGCATGCACTTTAAAAAACGTCCTCATTTCCATTGGCGTCAGCTTTCGTTAATTGCGGAAATAATGATAATAATCGCTGTAAGCTTTATGCCACAAAGCCTGAATATAACGGCAAACAGCCTTATTTCCTTTGCATGCGGAATACAAGTGCAGACCATACGCAAAATACGCGGCAACGCCATAGCCACAACCATGTGTACAGGCAACCTCCGCACGGCGTCCGATTTATTGTGCTCATACCTCCACTCGAAAAACGGCGATGATTTAAAAAAGGGGCTGTTCTACTGCGTCACAATAGCCGTGTTCATGTTAGGCGCCGTAGCGGGCAAAATCATTACCGACATTTGGGGCATGCCGGCAATACTTGCAAGCGCCCTGTTGATTTTGGCCTGTTTCATAATAATGTTTATAGACGAAAAGGAGCTTGAAGGATGACGCCCGCCCTCTTCGACCAAGCGGCGGCGCGCCATGCAATAAAATAAATCCATACCGTTTTGCCTGTTCAAAAAGTAAATTCCCGGGAGTTACAGATTATACATCCCTGGAATTTGATTGCTTTTGTATTTCCAAAGTTTTATTAACTACGGATATCTTTCGCGATACAAGCCTCCATAGCCGGCAATTCTCCGTCTATCCGTGTTTTACGGCATTTTTAACCTTATCCTTGTCGAATATGCTTATAACCGCAAATACAACGCCGCACACGGCAACCATAAATATGCCCACGCTTTTGAATATAGGCGTAAGCGCCGGAACAGCGCTCCAAAGTATTATTGAAATAAGCGAGGCAAGTATTGTCCAAAACCCGGCCCTCCTTCCAGAAAATCCCGGGGCAATAAGAGCCCCCGCAACAATAAAAGACGTCCCTATGGCAAGGGATAAAGCTTTCTGCATGGCGTCCAGTATAGCGCCCATTTGCGTTGCAATCAGGTATGTGATAATACTGCTTATTATAACTATCGCTTTATTTATAATCATCTTTTTATTTTCTTTTATATCGGCGAACTTAAAAACAATATCTTTGCTCACCGTTGTAGAAAGCCCTATAATCATAGAGCATCCCGTTCCCATGTCGGCCGCCCAAAGCCCGGAAAGGGTTATTCCGCCCAGCAGAGGAGGAATACTCATAAGTATCATAGGAAGCGCAACGGACGCTTCGGCTTCAGGAAGCAGAGCCTTTCCCGCAACGCCAAGCATAGCGCATATAAAGCCGACCGGAACCATAAGGGCCGCGCCGAGTATAAAGCCTGCGGTTGCAGCTCTGTCGTCTTTTCCCGTAAGGCCTATCTGGACGACGCCCTGAACGCTGTTTGTGTTTCCGAGCATAACTATTATCCAGCTTATAATACCAATCCAGCCCATCCCGGCAGTAAAGCTTAAATAGGGTACGTCAGGTTCAGCCGCCGTCAAAGCGTTTATCGCTTCCCACCCGCCGTGGTTATTAAGCACAATAAACGCCGCAACAATTACGCCCACATATATAAGTATAAGGTTCAGCACGTTTGTAAGCGAAACGCTTCCCATACCTCCTATAACGGCTACAAGCATAAATATTATGAATGAGAAAAATGTCCCGCTTTCAACCGTAAACACATCCGGAAGCAGCGACGCCAGTATAGATCCTCCCGCTTTATACTGCAAGGCTATAATCCCCGATTGTATTATGCACATCGAGATAACCATTATAAAGCATGTTTTTTTTCCGTACAATTCATCCACAAGGCCGCTTATTGTCGAATAACCGCTGTGTCTTAAATGCCTTACGGCCAAAAATGACGAAACTACCGCGCCTATGGCCCATGCGGTATCATACCAGCCTGCCGAAAGCCCAACGCTGAACGCATTTTCAGCTATCCCTATTGTGGACGCGCCGCCTATCGCAAGCCCGGCTATGCTCGCGGCGACGACAAACATACCGTTCTTTCCTTTATACAGCAGGAAATTTTCCCCGTCCTTTTTTTGCTTATTCGAAACGTAAATACTTATCCCGAACAAAAGCACAACATATAAAATGACAATCAAAAGCGGAATATTCATATTTATCTTCCTTCCTCAATATTTTTACAAAGCTCCCTGTAGTCCGTTTCAACTTGAGGCATAACGCTTCCGCCGTAAGGCATTATATAAATGTCCTTGCCTTTAAAATCTATCCTTTTTAATATTTCGTCAAGGGAACTTGACGCCGTAATGTCCATTGCTTTTACAAGCGACGGCTCTATCTCGCTTAAAAGGAAAGTCTCCGCTTTTCTGCACGCTTCGCACGCCGCGTAAAAAATATATCCGCCTATCGTAAAATTCTCCCGCAGAGCCTTGTCAAGCCTTCCTTCTTCAAGAGGTTTTGCCCAGTCAAAGAAGTCTTTTGCCCCGCTTCCTTCCGGGCATTGCGCCATAAACAACAGCGCGCCGCCTTTCTTAACGGCCCTTGCGGCGTTAAAAAGCGTTTTAGTGGACTGGTAGAGGTTTAAATCTTTTGGAAAGCCGCCGCAGCTTGCTATAACTATGTCGGCTTCTCCGTCTATGGGCAGGCCGTAATATTTCTGCACATAGGCGCAGCTTTCACGCCATGCCGAATCAAAATCCCCGCAGAAAAATCCGCTGTGCCGCGACGCTGAATCCACGACAATGTTTATGCCGAACGTAACTCCAACCATGCGGCCGGCTTCGCACATATCCATATTTATAGGATTGCCGCCGAGTTTCCCGCTTCCTATAAAACGGCTGCTCATAGGAAGCTTTGGATCAAGCGCGCGCTCATGGTTCATCCTTACGGTTTTCCTTGAAGCTATTCCGGGTACAATGCTTTTCCTTCCTCCGCCGTATCCGGCCATAAGATGATGCACCGTAGCCCCCATACAGATAACTTTGCGTCCGACAGCCAACGGATTTACAAACACTTCCGTTCCGAAAGAAGTTGTGCCGATATATGCAAGATCCGCCGCGTCGCAGTCGTGATCCGTAACCCTGACGTTTTTGTATGTATACTCGCCCGCAATCTTTTTCTTGTCCTCTTCGCTGTTTTTCCTGTGCGTTCCCAGCGCGATAACAACGTCTATATTTTCAAACGGCACCCCCATTTCCGTATTCAAATATTCCACAAGTATCCCGCAAAGTATATCCTGCCTCATCCAAAGGCGGGTAATATCGCTTATAATAACGGTTACTTTATCGTCTGCATTGACAAGTTCCTTCAGCGGAGCGCTGTCAATAACGCCGCTTGTTATTGAATTGATAAAAGCTTCTTTTATGTCTTTTATTACAGGCATTTTATTTTCATAAAGGTATCTTATGCTTTTGGCCCCTTCAATACAAAAATCAAGTTCTTTTTCACCGTATTTTAATTTTACATTTTCAACAGTTCCCATAGTTAAACCGAGTCCCCTTTATAAAAATATCCGTTTTCATTCCCACTTTAAAGTGTAAAACTTTAAACTATTAAAGTATAACACGCATTGTAAAAAACGTCAAGCATAGGCTGTCTGCCTATTTAAAGCTAATATATAAAATATTAAGTTTCAGAGCGAAAACAGTTTCCGCTATAAACCTATTAATATTTAAACCGGGAGCCGTTTGATTGAAACACCGCATTTAAAGTAAGTATGTAGTTATTATATTATTTAAACAGCTTTGCAAAAACAAAAGCGTTAATCAGACAAATTCTTTTGAAACTAAGCCATACGATAAGTTTCGGCGTAAATAAATAAAAAAATTATTGCTTAGCCGCGACAACAAAGTATATATTTACTCTGCCGCCGATAATGTTTAGTACAGCCTGCAATATTACCGTTATTAAATTTATGCAAAACGGATTTAGAAAAATCCAAACGAGGCTAAATTTTTGAAAAGTATTCACACAGCAAATGCCTCCGTTTACGTCGCTTTTGATTTTATTGAATATCTGAACGAATGGGTTATTCAAATTAAAAGCCAAAATTTATCAAACAACTTGATTTTTATGATTATGAAATACCGGAATAATATTGAAAATATCCTCAGTTCGATTTTTGAGAATATCCAATTCAAATTAATCTATATTTGTCCGGGTTAATCATGATTTATCCAAAAGACCCAAAACTTCTCCTTGAGATAGGGAACTATCAGCCATTTTACACACTATTTCCACGAATTATGCTCTTTTGGGGCTATATCATTATTAACGCCGCTTGTACAGCATAAAATTGCAGATAGTTTTTTATTTCGACAAGCAATTTTTGCTTTGCCGGTATTTAAAATGTGCAGCCATATTGTTGAGCCGGTATTTTGATTTAGATTTGGAGAAAAGATTATTTAATTATTTGTTATAAAATAAGGCCGGCAAAAAGTTTGCGCAGCCTTATTTTTTGCTTATTTATTTGAAACGATAAGATTTTACGGCAAGCAGATTAATAATTTACCGTTTTCATAGACTATTGTTTTAATGTAAGAAGAACGAGCCTAATTAAATTCAGGTTAAAACTAATATTTTAAATAAATGTTCAGGCGTTTTGCGGTTATTTTTCTTCCCTTATCATTTTGTTAACGGCAAAACCGACGCCCATGAAAGTAAACGAAACCGCCATAACGTTTATAACGCTGTCGTTTACAAGGCCTCCGACGAGTATGCCTGTAATAGCAAGCATAATGCCTGCTCCGAAATACTCTTTAAAAGTCTTAAATTCCCTTTTTCTATATAATTTAAAGCTTTCGGCTATATAAAAACCGTAAACGCACAAAAGCGCTATAAGAGAAATTACGCCCGTGTTTATAGCCGTTGCAATATACATATTGTGCGGTTTGTCTATTATTACATTGTCGGTGTCGTTATAGTATCCTATGTTATATTTTCCGGCATAATCGTCATGAGGGAAAAACATCTCAAATGTGTCCGCGCCGTGGCCGAGGAATATTGTATCCATAATAAGCGGTATGCTGCGCGACCATATATATCCCCTGTTTGTAGCAAAAGTTTCATGTCCTTTAAAACCGAATGACTTAACTTCGCCGCTGAGTTCTATGCCCTGTCCGGAAGAAGCGATATAGTATATTTTGCCTTCATATGTGCCGAAGTTCCATGTGAAGTCGGCGGTTTTTATATCCACAAACATAGTCGTTATATCTGTACCCGGCATTTTATCCATACGGCTGCTTACGGTAAAATATTGCATGTAGCTGTCGGATATATTTCCGTCGGCGTCCGTAACCGTAACGCTGTTGTCTGCATTGGCAGTTATTGTAAAGGCTGTGCCTTCAAAGGAAAATATAACGCTGCTGCCGTCGGTTTTTATATAGTCGATCTTGAAAAAGTCCGGGGATGAAACTGTTTCGGCGGCCAAAACAGTTGTGTCTGCCGCCGCTGCAATTACTTCTTCGGCGCTGAATAAGGATATGCTTTCTTCTTTCTGAACGGCATTTTCCGCCGTTTCAACGGCAGGAGCAGATTCGTTGTCCATGGCAAGGGTGCTTTTAAATTCATTTTTTAATGAAGGAACTGACGCCGCTGTTGCGATAACGGCAAACACAAGTATTACCGCAATGCTTTTAGCCCATTTTTTTAAATTGGCAAATCCGAAAACTACAGCCCCCATAACGGCGGCGCAGCAAACGGCGACGATACCTCCCAATGAAGAAGCTCCGAAGAGGTTAAATATAATAAGGCCTGTAAGGGCGGCAAAAAACACTTTAAATTTTATGTTTTCAGCCCCTATCGACGCCATTGCGAATATGCTTATCGGTATTACCATAAAAAACGACGTGTAGTTCATATTTGTAAAAAACCATTCGACATATCCGACCATGCCGTTTTGCGTTACGTTAACGGAATCCCTTATTGAAGCGGGATAATAAAGGAACTCGGGAAGTGATGTTATTTTTACGCCCGCGAATTTTTCAAGTACTCCCCATATGCCTAAAAGCGTACATGAAACGGCAAAACAGATACATATTATTTTAACGCTTTTATCGCTTTTAACGGCGTTCATTGCAAAAAATGTTATAAGCATATAGCATATCAAAACCCAAGTCCCTTCCAAACGGCCGTTTGCCCCGGTGGAAGCAAGGGATTTGTAAGGACTGAAGAAAAATGAAAGCAGTACAAAAATACAGTAAACTGCCATCGGTATATAAACTTTATGTTTTTGTATGCCTGTTTTTCCTACGGCGGCTTCCGAAATAAGGAACAAGGAGCCGAGTATGGTTACGGCCATAAAGAACATTTTTTTCCAGTAAACGAACATGTCAATGTCTATTTCAGCGCCGCCCGTCCAGTATGCGCCCTGGATATATACAGGCAGTATTTTAGCTCTCGAAATAAACATAAATACAGTTGTAATCAATATTATCGGCAATATCAGCCAAATATCGCCGGCGCCCTCTTTTTTAAGGGTATTTTTAGAATTTTCCATTTTATCTGCCCACTTCCTTTGTTTTTTCGGCCGTTAAAAGGCCGCTGTCAATCCCCTGGGTGCTTTCGGGCACAAAGAGGATTTTAATTGTCATTAGTATTATTTTTAAATCCATCATAAATGAATAGCTTTCTATATACATAAGATCCCACATCAGTTTGTCGTAAGGCGTGGTATTGTAACGGCCTAGTACCTGTGCGTATCCCGTAAGGCCGGCTTTCATTTTAAGCCTGTACTTAAATTCAGGCATTGTTTTTTCATACTGCTTAGATATTTCCGGCCTTTCCGGACGCGGGCCCACAACGGATATATCGCCTTTCAGTATGTTAAAAAGCTGAGGCAGTTCGTCAATACGGTATCGGCGCATTACCATGCCGACAGGGGTTATGCGGCTGTCGCCTGCCTGCGCAAGGCGCGCTACCCCGTCTTTTTCGGCGTCTACAACCATACTTCTGAACTTATAAACCTTAAACACTTCGCCCCTGATTGTAAGCCTGTCCTGCTTGTAAAGCACCGGACCGCCGTCGTAAAGCTTAACAGCCAGCGCGCTAAGAAGCATAACGGGAGATAAAACAATTATCCCAATAAGGGATGCGCAGACGTCGAAAAGCCTTTTGATTGCTTCGTCAATCATGCTGAGCTCGCCCCGGTGGCACTGAAAAAGCGGCATATCCTGCATGCTTAATACAGTAGCGCTTTTTAATATTATATCTGATGAATCGGGAACCACGAATATAGGCATTGAGTTTTCAAAACAGAAATCCATTATACGCTTCCTCATCAGAGGGTCTATCCCGCACAGGACGACGCCGTTGTTTTTGTTGAGATCTTCAAGTATTTCGTCAATATTGTTTTCGCATTTGACAAATCCGGTCACGTTAAATTTATTTTCATAATGGTTAATTTTATCGGCGGCGTCCCAAGGTTCCTTGTCACGGTATATGACCGTAAGGTTCCTTATTATACTGCGTTTTTTGTATCTCCTTTTGCTCCATATAGTCCAAACGGATATAAACGCAACGTCGATGACAGAAAGTATAACCATTGGGTGTACGGCAACAATACGCCTGTCTATAAGGCATATCTGAAGGAAAGTTATAACGTTTACAAACAGCATGCTGAGGCACTGCGAATATATGATTTCCGAACTTCTTAAATATCCTATTTTATAACCGCTGTAAATCTGGTTGAAAACGAGGTATATAACGCAGTAAATAAAGATAAGCACAGCCGTGCCTTTTTTATAAAGGAAAGTTGTCATAAGGTTATACCTGTAGAATATAAACCAGATAAGGAGGAACAGAAGCCCCATGCCGAGAACATTGAAAAAAATCTCGCCGACCATAATCATTTTGTTTTTACGCCTAGCATCCATAAAACCACACAACCTTTCAAAGTTTTATTTCAGGCAACAATAATTCTATCATAAAATATTATTTTGCGCTATGGTTTTAGCATAATAGTATAAATTTCTATATCAATATGGGGAGGGCGTATCAAAAATATGTATATCCGGTTGCGGAAACAGGCAAAATATGATAAACTTCTTATTTAAATGAAAAGTTTTGAATCGGTATTTTTCGGCCTTGACATAAGCGTTTGGCATATTAGGCCGAGAACAGCGTTTTTGTATATTTAAGGAGGACGCGCATGTGCGGTTTTTGCGGTTTTACAGGCGAATTAATAAAAAAAGATGAAATCCTTGAAAAAATGATGGACAAGATTGTGCATAGGGGCCCCGACAGCGGCGGCCGTCACACCGGGGATAAAATTGCCATGGGCTTTAGAAGGCTGAGTATTATAGATCTTGACGCCGGCTCGCAGCCTATGTATAACGAAACGAACGATATTGTAATTACGTTTAACGGTGAAATATATAATTACCAGTCGCTCAGGGAAGAACTTATCGCCAAGGGCCATGTATTTAAAAACAATTCCGATACGGAAGTTTTGATACATTCCTACGAGGAGTACGGGAAAGGCATGCTTAAACATTTAAGAGGAATGTTTGCCTTCGTCATTTGGGACAGCAAAAATGAAACTCTTTTCGGAGCAAGGGACTTTTTCGGCATTAAGCCGTTTTATTATGCGGTAATCGACGGAGAACTCGTATTTGCTTCCGAAATAAAAAGCATACTCGAATATCCGGGATTTAAAAAAGAAGTTAACAAAGAAGCTCTTGAAAGCTACCTTACTTTCCAGTATTCGGTATTGCCGGAAACATTTTTCAAAGGCGTTTTTAAGCTTATGCCCAGCCATTGCCTGACATATAAAAACGGCGGGCTTGATATTGAAAGGTACTGGGAACCTGTTTTCGAGGCCGACGAGGAAAAGTCTTTCAGCGAGTTTGTTGAAGAAATAGACGCGGCTATGCAGGATTCGATTAAAAAGCACAAAATCAGCGACGTTGAAGTCGGTTCTTTCCTTTCAAGCGGCGTTGACAGCAGTTATGTAGCGGCATGCTTTAAGGGTGACAAGACTTTTACGGTTGGTTTTGATTATGAAAAATACAATGAAATTGATTTTGCCAAAAAGCTTTCCGAAAAAATAGAAATAGACAACTACAGCAAGCTTATTTCAAAAGACGAATACTGGGACATACTGCCTACAGTACAATACCATATGGACGAGCCTTTGGCGGATCCTTCGGCCGTAGCGCTTTATTTTGTCAGCAAAACGGCGGCGCAGCATGTTAAAGTTGCGCTTTCGGGAGAAGGAGCCGATGAGTTTTTCGGCGGATACAATATATATAAGGAGCCCGACGCCCTTAAGCCGATTACGTCCCTGCCAAGACCCATAAGAAAGGCGGCAGGGGCGGTTGCAAAGGCCGTGCCTTTTAAAATCAAAGGCAAAAATTATATAATCCGCGGCAGTAAGGATCTTGAAGAAAGGTTTATCGGCAACGCCTATATGTTTACCCAGAAAGACAGGGAAAAAGTGCTTAAAACATATACAGGCAGAAATACGCCGCAGTCTGTTACAAAACCGTTTTATGACAAGGTGAAGGACAAGGACGACGTAACGAAAATGCAGTATATAGATATACATCTTTGGCTTATAGGCGATATACTTTTAAAAGCCGATAAAATGAGCATGGCAAATTCCCTTGAAGTCAGGGTGCCTTTCCTTGACAGGGAAGTATTTTCAGTCGCAAGGAAACTGCCTAAGAAATATAAGGTAACCAAGGAAAACACAAAGGTTGCAATGCGCGCCGCCGCTAATAAATATGTCCCCGATATGGTCGCCGAAAAGAAAAAGCTCGGATTCCCAGTGCCAATCAGGATTTGGCTCAGGGAGGAAAAATATTACAATATTATAAAGGAAGCTTTCGAAAGCGAAGAAGCGAAGGAATTTTTTAAAACAGACGAGATAGTTAAGCTTTTGGATTTGCATAAATGCGGCAAAGAGGATAACAGCAGGAAAATCTGGACAATTTATATGTTCCTTGTATGGCATAAGAGGTTTTTTGAAGCGGCGTAGAAAAAACGGGTTATTTGCAGACGCATACAGCGCGGAGCCTAACTGAAGGCGCAATTTCAAATTTAAATGCCGGCCTCAGTATTGATTTGATGCCCGATACAAAAAAGGCCGTTTTCGTTTTCCCTGTTTAGGGTTAAAACGGAACGGCTTTTTTTATTTATTTTCACAGAGAATCCTCCCTTTGCGTTATAAGTGCATGCCCCGGCGTTTCAAAAGGCTTGCCTGTAAGCAAATCCTGTGAATTATCGGCGCAAGAATACTTAAATAAATACGGCAGGCAATCCAAAGACAGCGGCCAAATTTCTGTTGAGTAATATCGATTAACATAAAGATAAGGAAAATACAAAAATTTCCGCCGCTTATATTATTATAATTAAATAAAAGATAAGGAATTTGCAAATATAAAAAAGCCATACCATGCATTAAAACCTGCATTGATATGGCTTTTTTCTGTATCGCTCCCTAAAAAGCGGTTTTTCAAAGACCGGGCATTACCGCATTAAAATATTATCCTTTAGTCTGTCTGAAATATTTTTATCTGTCGCAAAAAATGTGGCCAATAAGCTATTTTTTGAGATTAAACCACGCTTTTAATCCCGGATACTGGGCCATTTCGTCCAGTTCTTCTTCTATCCTCAAAAGCTGGTTGTATTTTGCAACCCTGTCGCTTCTCGCAGGAGCGCCTGTTTTAATCTGCCCTGCATTAACCGCAACTACTATGTCGGCTATGGTGTTGTCTTCCGTTTCGCCGGAACGATGGCTTACGATTGCAGTCATATTGTTCCTGTTGGCAAGGGCGATAGCGTCAAACGTTTCCGTAAGCGTCCCAATCTGGTTAACTTTGATGAGTATTGCGTTTCCGGCTTTAAGATCGATGCCTTTTTGAAGCCTTTTTGTATTTGTAACAAAAAGGTCGTCGCCGACAAGCTGCACTTTGTTTCCGAGTTCTTTAGTAAGGAGCTGCCATCCGTTCCAGTCCTCTTCCGCAAGTCCGTCCTCAATGGATATAATCGGATATTTATCGCAAAGAGCTTTCCAAAGCTCAACCATTTCTTCGCTTGTCCTTACAATTTCTTTTCCGGCCATTTTGCTTTCCCCTTCAAAATGGTACTTGCCGTCCTGTCCGTAAAGCTCCGTTGTCGCTGGGTCCATTGCAATCATTATGTCGCTGCCCCAGCCGTAGCCCGATTTTTCAACGGCTTCCTTAATGAGATCTATAACTTCGTCAGGCGTTGCAAGATCCGGGGCAAAGCCGCCTTCATCGCCTACGGCCGTTGAAAGGCCTTTGTTTTTAAGGACTTTTTTAAGGTTATGGTATATCTCCGCGCACATTCTCAAAGCTTCTTTAAAGCTTTCAGCTCCTACGGGCATAATCATAAATTCCTGAAAATCAACAGTGTTGTCGGCATGTTTCCCGCCGTTCATAATATTCATCATAGGAACGGGCATAGTTTTGGCGTTGAAACCGCCAAGATATTGGTATAAAGGCATATCAAGTGCGTTTGCCGCGGCTTTTGCAACAGCCATAGACACGCCGAGTATTGCGTTTGCGCCTAATTTCGCTTTGTTTTCCGTGCCGTCAAGCTCAATCATGGCTTTGTCAACCGCAACCTGATCGAGGGCGTTCATGCCAATAAGCTCCTCTGCAATAATTGCGTTTACATTGTCAACGGCGTCCTGTACTCCAAGGCCCATATACCTTTCGCCGCCGTCGCGCAGTTCAACCGCTTCAAACTGTCCTGTGGAAGCCCCGCTCGGAACAGCCGCGCGCCCCGTAACCCCGCCGTCAACCGTAACTTCAACCTCAACGGTAGGATTTCCTCTTGAATCAAGTATCTCCCTTGCGTAAACATCTAAAATTTCAATGTAGCTCCTCATTTTTATACCCCTTTCCAATTTAAATATTATTCAGCCTCCAAAAGCGATTTTCCCGTCATTTCCTCAGGAACCGGCAGGTTCATCATTTCAAGCAGTGTAGGCGCTATATCTGCAAGTTTCCCGCCGTCGCGAAGCTTTATGCCGTCGGAATAGTTAACAAGTATAAACGGCACGGGATTTGTTGTATGCGCCGTATGCGGCTGGCCCGTTTCATAGTCTGTCATCTGGTCGCTGTTGCCGTGATCGGCACATATAAACATTTGGCCGTTAACGCTCAAAAGCGCATCCAAAACCTTTCCTATGCACGCGTCAACAGTTTCTATGGCTTTCACTGCCGCAGGTATAACCCCCGTATGCCCAACCATGTCAGGGTTTGCATAATTGATTATTATAAGGTCGTACTTTTCAGCCTTTATATTTTCGACAAGCTTTTCGGTAACCTCGTATGCGCTCATTTCCGGCTTCAGGTCGTATGTGGCGACTTTCGGCGACGGTATCAGTATTCTGTCCTCATTCTCGTTCGGCTCCTCTATTCCGCCGTTGAAAAAGAATGTAACATGCGCATATTTTTCAGTTTCGGCAATACGGAGCTGTTTTTTGCCCATGGAAGCCAGATATTCTCCCAATGTGTTGTCAAGCTTCTGCTGTTTAAAAGCAACATATTTATTTGTTATCGTTCTGTCGTATTCCGTAAAGCATACAAATGTTGTTTCCGTATCGTCCTTTTTCCTGGCAAACCCCTTAAAATCCTTATCGACAAACGCCCTCGTAATCTCCCTTGCCCTATCCGGGCGGAAGTTAAAAAACACAACGCTGTCTTTAGGGTTTACAACGGCTATAGGCACTCCGTCGCCGTCGACAATGTTTGCAGGAAGCATAAATTCGTCGGTTATATTCCGTTCATAGCTTTTTGCGGCATATCCGGCGGCGCTTTGGGCCTTTTCCCCCATTCCCAAAGCAATACAGTTATAAGCCCTCTCGATCCTTTCCCAACGGTTGTCCCTGTCCATTGCGTAATATCGCCCGCTTACCGTGGCAATTTTACCGACGCCGAGGCTCCTCATTTCTTCTTCAAGGCGTTCAATATATCCTTTGCCCGATGCAGGCGGCGTGTCACGGCCGTCCATAAACGCATGCACAAAAACCCTTGTAAGGCCGTTATCCTTTGCAAGCTTTAAAACCGCAAAAAGATGGTCTATATGGCTGTGTACGCCGCCGTCGCTCAAAAGGCCGAATATATGAAAATCCGAATTTTTTTCCCTACAGTTTTTAACGGCTTTCAAAAGTTCAGTATTTTCAAAAAAGTCCCCGTCCTTTATAGCTTTTGTAACCCTTGTAAGTTCCTGATATACTATTCTTCCGGCCCCTATGTTGAGATGTCCCACTTCGCTGTTTCCCATCTGACCTTCGGGTAGCCCAACGTCAAGCCCGCTTGCATATCCTTTAACATGAGGGTATTTTTTCAGTATGCCGTCAAGTATGGGAGTTTTTGCCATTTTTACGGCGTTTCCTTCTTCGCGGCCGTTTATGCCGAAACCGTCTAAAACCATTAAAACAGTTGTTTTCATATTTATCACCTTATTTCAGTAGTTTACTATTTTAACAAACTCCTCTTTAAGGCTTGCTCCCCCAACAAGTCCCCCGTCGATATCCTCTTTTGCAAAAATTTCCGCGGCGTTTGATGCGTTGACGCTGCCGCCGTACTGTATCCTTACGCTTTGGCTCGCTTCCCTGCCGTAAAGCTCTCTTACGGCCTGCCTTATCTGCCCGCATACTTCCTGGGCCTGATCGCTTGTGGCCGTTTTTCCCGTTCCAATAGCCCAAATAGGCTCGTATGCGATTACAATATTTTTAACGTCGTCCGCGGCAATCCCATTAAGCGCGCCTTTTATCTGCATGCGTATCCATTCTATCGTAACTCCCAGTTCCCTTTGCGAAAGAGTTTCACCGCAGCATAAAATCGGCGTCATACCGTGTTCGATTATCTTTTTAAGCTTTTTATTAACAATTTCGTCGGTTTCCCCGAAATATTCGCGTCTTTCGGAGTGTCCCGCAATCACATACTCCACTCCGCATTCTTTCAGCATGGAAGGCGAAACCTCTCCCGTATACGCGCCGCTTTCTTCAAAGTATACGTTTTGCGCTCCGAGGGATATGTTTGTGCCTTTCAGCGCCTCGGCGGCAGGTATAATATCGATGTAAGGCACGCATAAAACAACGTCAACCATGTTTGTATTTATGCCGCCTTTAAGCGTTTCAATCAGCTCAGCCGCTTCTTTAGGCGTTTTGTTCATTTTCCAGTTGCCTGCAATTATTTTTTTTCTCATCCCAAAATCCTCAATTCCGTTTTAATTTGTCGTCAACGGCCGCAACCCCCGGAAGTTCCTTGCCTTCCAAAAATTCAAGGCTTGCCCCGCCGCCTGTTGAAATATGGCTCATCCTGTCGCCGAAGCCGAGCGTGTTTACAGCCGCCGCCGAATCGCCGCCGCCGATAATAGTCACGGCGTCTATCTCCGCAAGGGTTTTTGCAACAGCTATTGTTCCTTCGGCAAAATTTTTAAATTCAAAAACTCCCATAGGCCCATTCCAAACAACGGTTTTTGCAGATTTCAATGCGTCTGAAAAAAGCTCCCTTGTTTTTTCGCCTATGTCTACTCCTTCCCATCCTTCCGGTATACTGTCCACATCGACAGTTTTAAACGGCGTGTCGTTCTTAAATTCCTGAACAATCACGGTATCTGTCGGAAGAAGCAATTTAACGCCTTTTTCTTCGGCTTTTTTCATCATTTCCCCCGCATATCCTATACTTGTTTCGTCAAGCAGGGAATTGCCCACGCCGTATCCTTTTGCTTTAAGGAACGTGTACGCCATGCCTCCGCCTATGATAAGTATATCAACTTTTTCGAGGAGATTATTTATTACGTTGATCTTATCTGCAACTTTCGCACCGCCGAGTATAGCCGCAAACGGCCTTTCCGGATTATTGACGGCGTTGCCCAGATATTCTATTTCCTTTTCCATCAGATAACCTACGGCGCTTTCCTTAACAAACTTTGTTACTCCCACCGTTGAACAATGCGCCCTGTGGCTCGAGCCGAAAGCGTCGTTTACATATATATCCGCCAAAGAGGCAAGTTCCCTGCTGAAATTTTCTTCATTTTTTGTTTCTTCTTTCCTGAAACGTGTATTTTCAAGGAGTATTACGTCGCCGTCTTTCATATTTGAAACGGCTTTTTTTGCATTTTCTCCAACGACATTGTCATCCCCCGCAAACGTTACTTCTTTTCCTAAAAGTTCCGAAAGCCTTTTTGCCACCGGCAAAAGGGAAAGTTCCGGTTTTACTTCGCCTTTCGGCTTGCCCATATGGGAGCAGAGTATTACGCGCCCGCCGTCTTTCATAAGCTTTTTAATTGTCGGAAGGGCTGCCGTTATCCTGTTTTCGTCAGTTATCTTGCCGTCTTTAAGCGGAACGTTAAAATCGCACCTGACAAGCACGTTTTTGCCTTTAACATTCAAATCTTCAACCGATTTTTTATTTAACATTTCCAAAATCTCCCTTCGGTTTAATATGCTGGCCTTCGTCAATAATACGAGTAAAAAAATTAAAACTCCGTTTCATTATACAGCACATAAACGCTTTATTCAAGCGTGCAATAATTACGCTTATCATTAGTTGTTTGCCCTTTTTTTACGCAAATTATGAATATTTATTTTTAAATTCCTGAATATTCCGGCAATACGTCCGCGTATTTATAAAAATACAGCCCCTCGGACTGACGTGCGGCCGGTGTTTTCCCGTTATTCCTTACGTCCCGCAGCCTAAAAACATTTGCTTTGGAAACTTTGAAACAAATTCTTTTTCAATTTCGTCATATAAGTATAACTTTAACAAATTTTTAATTGTTTTGGCTTTCGTTTTACTTTATACTCAACTAAGGTGATTTATAATGAAAAAGATAGCGGAATTCGAAAAAGTAAGCTTTAACCAGTTTCTCACAACCATGGGGAATATATTCAACAACTGTAGCGACGAAAAAATAAAAGAAATATACGGCAATATCAAACTGCCTGAAAGGGCCACCCGCGGATCGGCGGGATACGACTTTTTTGCGCCTTTCGATATAGAACTCTCACCCGGGGAAACGATAACCGTGCCGACAGGCATAAGGGCTAAAATAGCCACAGGCTGGCTGCTTTCATGTTACCCCCGCAGCGGTCTCGGCTTTAAATACAGACTACAGCTTGACAACACTGTCGGCATAATAGACAGCGATTATTATTTAAGCGACAACGAGGGCCATATACTTGCCAAAATCACAAACAACAGCCTTGAAGGCAAAACGCTTTCTGTAAAATGCGGAGAGGGCTTTATGCAGGGAATATTCCTCGAATTCGGCATAACAATCGACGACGACTGCAAAGGCGTGAGAAACGGAGGTTTCGGCAGTACGACAAGGCGTGATAAAAACTAAAGCGTTATGAAAGGAATGATTTAAATGAAAAAGAAACTTGCAGTTACCGCCATTTTAACCGCGGCGGCGGCAGTTATGCCGTCCGTTTCTTTTGCGGCGACTACCAACTATGTTTCAACGGATAAGCCTGTAAAAGCCGACGAATATTTAACCGGCTCAAACGCGCCGATACTTACCATAGAAGCAAATGAAGATTTAATCGGCAGCTCGTATTTTACCCTGTCCCTTGAAAATGCCGAATGGCTCTATGAAGGTACAGGCGTTATGCCTAATATGGAAGGCGTAACCTACACTGTATTTTCTGACAATCTGCTTGGAATACAAATCGATCCGAATGTTTTCGACGCTTCGTCAAACGATATACAAATCCCTCTTTATACGCAAATCACTTCCCAAGGCGCGGCAACTGTGACAATCGATCCGAAAGAATCGGGAGTTTCGGAAGGCGTATATACGTTTGCACATGTCAACTTTCCCGGCATGACCATCAACGTATCCGACATAGACAACGTAAACGGCACTTTCACAATTAAATTTAAAGACGAATACCCCTACCAAATGCCAAACACAAAGCTTTTTAAAGTTCAGATAACAAACGGCTTTATATTCGAATCTTTTGAAAGCGCCGAAGGAACTGGGAAATATACGGATATTGTAAATTTTAAAATCGATCCCAAGGATCCTTCAACGGCTTACGTTGAAACCACAAGCCCGTCGGCTTCAAGCGCAGGCACAATGACGATAACAGGCGTACAGGTTGCATCTTCAAGCAAAACGGAGGAAGGCCGGAGCGCATACCTCACCATCGAACCGGCATACGGCGACGGAAGCATGATAAAATATGAACTGCAAAACTTTAAAAGCCATGAAGAAGCAAAAGAATACAGCGAAATTGAATTTATAATCGGCAAAAACTATTATATTTTGGAAGGCGATATGGTAATCACAATCGAAGACGCCCCCTTTGTAGACGCAAACGGCCGCACAATGCTTCCTCTAAGGGTAATAGCAAATGCATTCGACATACCCGACAGCGATATAATTTGGAGCCCTTCCGCACAAACGGTCACAATAAAAAACAAGCTCGGCAAAACAGTTACTGTCGCAATAGGAAGTAATATAATAACCGTCGACGGAGTAGAAAGCGAAATGGACACAAAAGCCGTTATTAAAAACGGCCGCACATATCTGCCGGTGCGTCCCGTTCTTAATTCATTGGGAATAGACGACAGCGACATAATCTGGGACAGCAGTGAAAATAAAATAACGGTAAATTACAGGTATTAAACTATGGGCATATTCGGCATGCACAGATCAAAATACACATAATTTGCCGGCATACACTATTACATACGTTTTTGTGATTATTTCTTATGGCGGCATAAATGCCTAAACGAAGAAATATTTAATCGTCAAAGCATACCGTTCCTTAACATGCTAAAAATACGACGGCATTAATCTTTAATATAAAGTCCATGCTTATAATAACATTGCAGGATTTATCAATATGCGTTGCAACGCGATTATACAAAAATGCGGCCTTAAATTTCAGCCCAAAATATCGGCCAAGCCTAAATTAAGTCATAAGCGGATTTCTGCCACTCTCCGTAACGGCGTACTCGCCATGCAAAAAGAAATTCGCGGCCGCATACGCCTGACCTTACTGTAACATCTGTGTTTTGAGAAGCAAAAATTTTCCATTGCGGGATAAAACATTTTTAACGGACGGCCTAACGGCCGCCCGTTTTATAATTTCCCCAGTGCGTTTAAAATCATCTCTTGGCCTGTGCCTTTAAAAAAGTATTGCATCTTTATAGCTTCCGTTTACAAGGTTACGCACGCCCCGCAAGGAAAATTTTCCACGCTCCGGCGCTGCATATGCCTGCCGCATAATCCGTTGCGTCTGTGTATGCGCTGCTTTGAACATCAAAAAAATTTCCCCCTGGGATGTCGTAGAATTTTAACCGGCAGAAGAGGCATAAGCGCAAGGCAAAAATACGCGGACACTGTAAAACCCACGTCAAACGGCTTTAACACGGCTATTGCGCCGCTGCTTCCGGTTAAAACCCGCACGCCCTCGTAAATCATAAATGCATTTAACAAAATCCCGTTAATTTTAACTGAAACCGTTTCTTCATATATTCAAACAAGAACTTTGGAAAATATATATAATATAAACAGGAATATAAAATTAACGGCTAAAAAAACTGTCGTATATTTTTTTATTCCGTATCCTTCGTTCATATATATTTTAAGGGATATAAGGCTTGCGAGCGACGCTACGGGCGTCCCGAGCCCTCCTATATTGGAGCCCACAAGCAAAGCCGCCCAGTTGTCCGTAAATTCCGAAAGCAGTACGGCCGACGGCACGTTGCTTATAAACTGGCTTGAAACAACAGCGGTAAAAACGGCGTTTTTGCCGAGCACATCTGTTATAAGCGCGTTTATGTAATCATTTTTTCCGATATTGCCGGCAAATATAAAAAAGAAAACGAACGTTGCCAAAAGGCCGTAATCAATTTTTTTAAATACGCTGCGCATAAAAATAAGAAGCGACAAAACCACTATTGCCGTAAGCCAATAATACGGCAACGCCCTAAAAACCGACAAAAGGCAGAGCAGGGCCAAAACTGCCAATACATACAAATTTACACTGCTTTTGAAACCGCTGTTTTTTATATCTATCTTAACGCTTCTGTTTCCCGCAAAAAACATGCACAAACATATTAACAGCAGGCTTAAAACGACAAAAGGAAGTATTGTTTTAAAAAAAGACGCCGCCGGTATTTCAAACTTGCTGTATAAATATAGGTTCTGCGGATTACCGATAGGCGTAGCCATACTTCCCAAATTTGCCGCCACAGTCTGCATGACGACCACAAATTCCAAATATTTTTCTTCCCCGGCCATTTTCAAAATCAATACGGCAAAAGGCACAAATGTTATAAGCGCAACGTCGTTTGTTATAACCATAGACATAAAAAACGGCAAAAGCACAAGCGTCAGATATATAACCCTCATTTTCCTTTCGCCGCTTACAAACTTTCCCGCCGCCGCCTGAAAAACCCCAAGTTCTTCCAATCCGGCCACAACTGCCATAAGGCAGAAAAGCAGGCATATAACCCTTACGTCTATATATCCTATATATTCTTTTGAAGGCGGTGAAAAAAGCATTGAAACAGCCGCGCATACGCCTGATATAAGAAGAGTTTTGTCTTTTTTCAAAGCCGCCGTTATTTTTTCGGCCAAAAATATTCCCCCGCTTCCTTAACAATTAAAAGGCCTTTGGATTGTTAAAAATCCGAAAGGCCGCCGATATCTTTTTAGTATATGCATAATTCAACAGCGCTTCAGCGCTCATATAAAACTGCCTGTCCGGCACCCCAAAATATGTTCGGCTATTCTTCAATCATCTGTGTAATAGCCCCGTTTTCCAAATCGTTTATACTATAGATATTATCTGTAATTTCAAACATTTCTTCAAGATTGTGTTTTGCGCCAACCCAGCCAAGGCCGTCCGTTATCCAAACAAACTTAAATCCTTCGATAGCTCTTGCCCTAATGGCAAGCGCTTTATATCCCCGCGCCGTTTCATTAAGCTTTGAACCGCTGCTGCTGTAAAAGTTTGTTTCTATGCCTATAATATTTGATTTTGTTTTAACCACAAAATCAAAACGTTTTTTAGCTTTGACCCCTATGGCAAGTTCGGATAAATCCATACCCCATCTGTCCTGAATATCATGTATATACATATTTTTAAAATATGTCACATTCCTTTCAAGGCCGGATTTTAATATAAAACTCTCTACGAGCTCTTTCATCAAGTGGCCGCCGCGGTTTTTCCTTCCGTTTGAATCAAGGCCGACCTCAACGCCCGTTACATAGTCTATAAGGTTTGCTATAACATGGTTTTCTATTAAATCAAATAAACCTGTTTTCCTCATGAAAACCTTATACTGATCTATCGGGTAATTCGTGTGTTTAAACGAATAATTAAACTCCCCGTCCTGATCTATTGTATAAATTTCATTCTGCCGTACTGCAAGTAAGAGAGGTATGCATTTCAATGTTTCCGGATATCTTTCTATGATCCGTTCAAAATCATCCTCAATATTTTTTGATCCGATTAAGGAATTTAATATATTAAGCTCCACTTTGAGCTTTTCAACATTATCAAAAACTTTCCTAAAATCAACATAATAACTATAGTCTGAAATACTTCCCTTAAATCCGCAGATCCAAGCGTTAAAGTTCCTCTTCACTTTTACAATCTCCCGCTTTATGGTTTGTGATCAATAATTCCGATATTTTGCCCCTCGAACGGCCGTTACAGTTAATGCTTCTCGTTACTCCAACCCTGTCGATATTATAACTGTTATAAAGCGCATCAAAGAAGTCGTCGTTATAATCCGAATTTTTGGGATCGGAATTGCTTAAAAGTATCGCGGCGCCCTTTTTATTGATTGAATTGATAAATTCGGCCAGTTCCATTTGCGACTTGTCATCAAAAAGCTTTTCCGTGTAAGAAGTAAAATTTGAGCTTTCCGTGATTGGCCTGTAAGGAGGATCAAAGTACACGAATGTGTTTTCATCAATAAAATCATAGGACTTTTGGTAATCGGCACAAACTATATTAATATTTTTAATTGCTTCCGAAATATTCCTGAGATTCTTTTCATCGCAAATAGTCGGGTTTTTGTACTTCCCTGCCGGCACGTTAAAATAGCCGCTCTTATTTACGCGGTACAGCCCGTTAAAACACGTCCTGTTTAAAAATATAAACAAAGCCGCCTTTTCTATATTGTCGCTTGCGCCGAAAGAATCCTTTAAACTGTTAAACCTTGTCCGCTTCTCAATATAACATTCTTTTCGCTTTTCTTCGTTAAGCAGGATATAATCGTCCTGAAATTCTGTCAGAGCCGATATCAGCGCGTCAATCTCGTCGCGGATAACCTGATATGTGTTTATAAGCTCGGCGTTTATATCGCTGATATAAATCTCTTTTAAAGAATAAAAATTTAATATGTCAAAAAGCACAGCCCCGCCGCCGACAAACGGCTCGGCATATTTAGATATCTTTTTCCCCAACTCGTCAGGGTATTTGCTTCTGATTATCGGAAGTATCTGGCTTTTTCCTCCCGCCCATTTTAAAAACGGCCTTAAAAGCGTATTATTCTTATCAAAGTCATCATATGATATAGCGAATTCGGTTTTATTTAAATCAATAGCGTTCAATAACACCCCCTGTCTAAACATATCTTCACCATTCGTGAATTTATTTTCTGTAAAATGCTGTTTCATAAATCCTCCAAAAAAATGTAACTTGCACATAGTTCATTATACATAAAATCTTAGCATAAAGCCATATATAAATTAAAATCTCTGTTTTTAAACCTAAAATAGACACGAAAAAGCAAGTATATAAAAGATATATGTCGAAATATAGTAAAATCCTACATATACAAAAGAACTTTATCAACGCGCCATAAATTTTCGGCTTATTTACAATATAATTCGCCGTTTTCCGGCACAGCCTTGCGGCATACTTTCTTCATATATGCAGATTAAAATTAGTTCCGAATATAATACGAAATGTGAGTTTTAAATTCAAAAAATTTTACTTTTGATCAAAATAACACTTATTGTGATATATCCTTCTATACGATACATACCCTTCCATACACTATGTTCTGCGCATAGACCGTTTTTATTCCGAAATACTTTATATTACCGAATAATTGAAAATTCCGCGCCTTTAAAATCCCTTTCCGCCATAACGGCTTATTTTTAATAATATATACGCCGCCGCGCCAAAAAACTGCCGGAAAGCATTTTAAACTCTCCGGCAAAGCCATTTATTCCTCAAAATCATAATTATCACTATTATTTATCCTGTACAGTTCCTCTTCAAGTATTTTTTTTGCCCTTTTCAGCGTTTCGTTTTCCTCGGCAATCCTCGCAGACTGTTCGGAAATCTCCAAAGCCTGTTCATATTGCTCTTTATATTTGCGGCTCTCCTCAATTAAAGCTTGAACCTCGCCTTTAAGACGCACGTTTTCACTTTCAAGCCGTACGCACCTCTGCACAGCCTCAGCCTCCCTTTCCTGTGCCGCATGCAGTTCCGTTTCAGACTCTTCAAGCCTTACGCGCCATGAATAAAGTATTTTATCGTTTTCCTGCTGCGTTTTGGCAAACGCGTCTGAAATTTCTTTAACCTTGTCGGTATTGTCCCGTATATCGTTTTCATATGATACGATTTTCTTTTTAAGCCTGTCATACTGTGATCTGAATACGTCCGCCCTGCCCGGGGCAAAGTCGTCTATTATAAGCGGATTATAGTGGCTGTCGATAAGGACTTCCAACGCATTTTCCCCCTCGCTTATAAATTTTGCTTTGCATATATAATCCACCGGCTTAAAAAACCTGGACGCCGTGCTGAAATTAACGCCGTTATCGCCCGAAAACACATAGATACCTTTATTTTTGCACACTGCAAATATAAATATATTCCCCTGCGATGCAAAAGATACGCAAGCTCCGGCGCCCTTGCAGTTAAACAGTACGCGCGGCGCGGAAATAAGCCCGTTTTCCACATATTTATACATAAGGGAACAGATATGGTTTTCTTCTATAATATATGCAATATGCAGCCTGCCTCCGTATTCAACACAGGAAATATCCGTAATAAAAGCGCCTTTATTTGATACGGTAACTTTTGAATATCGGTTCCATCCGCTGAAAATAAAAAGATTCAGCATAGCGCCGTTTCTTGAAAACAATATAGGGCTATTATTCCCAAACACATAAAACGGCGCTTTCTTCATAGGCTCAAATCCGCCGAGTTTCATAAGCGAGTTTTTCCCCGCGGCGTATTCTTCCGCAAAAATACCTCTATCGCCCGTTTTATTGGCATAAACAAACCATGCCCCTGTGTTTTCGCCTTGGCAGTACACACAGTAATCCGCCTCGGAAAATGCCGCCGACGGCGAAAGCATCCTTGTTTCCGTTTGGCCGCCTGCCCCTATGCTTGTAAGAAAACAGTTTCCGCGGCCGTTTTTATGGAATATTACCGGAAAACCGTTCTTTCCGACGCCGACGGACATGTCCGAAACATCATTATTTATAAGTTCTATTCTTTCTCCGTTTGATTTTCCGAATATGCCTTCTCCGCTTCGGTAAAAAGCATGGGTAAAATTTGCCGTCCTTATTACAGCAGTATCGTTCTGCATGCAATCCCTCCATAAAGGAATCAGATTACTACTATAATATTTTAAAATAAACAAAATTATTTCTGAAATCTTAAAATGCACGGCTGTTCAAGCATGTGCCTTTATTACCTGCCTTTATTTTTTTCATATGCCTTTATTACATTCGTCGCCTCTGTTCCAAGGCTCTCCGCAAGTTCCGCCGCTTTGCCTATAATTGCCTTAAATTCCGTTTTGCCGCTTCCATTTTTCAAATCCCTGTACAGCGATGTTACGGCTTCCCCCGGAAGTCCGTCAAAAGCACGCATATGTTTCTCAATAACGTCGCCGGAAAGCTTAACTCCGCTTGCGCCGGCAATATTATAAAGCTCGGTATAAACGTCTTTTAAAAATTTGTACTTTACGGGATCTTTTCTGACTTCCCCCGCATTACAATCGAAGTATGTAAATACGCAGCTGTTTCCGCACATCATTATATACTTAGTCCAGGCAGATTCCATTATATTTTCGTTAAAAGTTGTCGTAATACCGCTTTCATTGAGCATGCGCGCAAGTTCCTCGGCTTTTCCGTTTTCATGCTTGTCCTCAAAGCCGAAATCTATACGGCACATGTTTCCTATGTGTTTTGTCCTTCCCGGTCCGTCTTTGGAACTGAAAGCATAAATACACCCTTCCGCCGTGTCGCCGTTATTAATGTACCCGCGTACGTCTTTCCCCACATTTATTCCGTTCAAAAGCGGAAGCACTACAGTATCTGGCCCAACTATCGGCCGGCACATGGCGCACGCCTCGTCAAGGGCATAGCTTTTAGTAGATATTATAAGCGCGTCTACAATGCCGATTTCATTCGGATCGTCCGTGACTTTTTCAGGTATGGCAGTAAAATTTCCAAGCATTTCACTATCCAGCGTTATGCCGTTTTCACATATAGCTTTAAGCCCCTCCCCACGGGCAATCAAATAAATCCCTTTATGCCGCCTTGCAAGGGCGGCCCCTACAAGCCCTCCTATACCCCCTATTCCAATAACAGCAATTTTCATCTTAAAACCTCCCGCAAAAACCATTTAAAGCTTATTACTATACCACGCATATATTTTACCACTCGGCAGAAAATAAGTACACAAAAAGAATTTTTTACAGTAAAAAAATTGCAGTCGTCAAAATATTAATAAAAAACTTGTAAAATAAACTAAGCTGTGTTATAATACCCATTTGTAACGGTTATCCTTGCTCTTACGTTTAATGTAAGGGCCATATGTCCAAAAGGAGGTGTAATATAATGAATAAGTACGAATTAGCTTTAGTTTTAAGGCCTGATCTCGACGAAGAAACAAAAGCTGCGGAAAGCCAGAAGGTTCAGGACTTAATCACAAGATTCGGCGGTACAATCGACAAAATTGACGATTGGGGCAAAAGAAGGCTCGCTTACGAAATCCAGAAAGTTAATGAAGGTTTCTTCAGCTTCATTTCATTTGATGCAGAGGGCACAGTTCCTGCTGAAATCGAAAGCCGCGTTCGCATTATGGAAAATGTTCTTCGCTATCTTATCGTTCGTAAAGAAGCATAAGGAGGCGTTTGACAGTGAACAAGGTGATTTTAATGGGACGTTTAACGAGGGATCCCGAAGTTAGATATTCCCAGGGCATGGAGCCTTTGGCTGTAGCCAGATTTTCATTAGCTGTAAACCGCCGCTTTAAAAAAGACGGCGAACCTGACGCAGATTTTATAAACTGTGTTGCGTTCGGCAAAAGCGGTGAGTTTGTTGAAAGGTACTTTAAAAAAGGCCAAATGGTAAGCGTAGTCGGCAGACTTCAAGTCCGTTCATGGGACGATAAAGACGGAACCAAACGCTGGAGCACCGATGTTGTGGTTGAAGAAACATATTTTGCCGAAAGCCGTTCTTCATATGAAGGAAGAATGGCTCAGGAAAGCGGCGGCTATCAGGCGCCCAATTATTCCCAGCCACAGCAGAATAGTTACAGCGCTCCAAAGCAGCAGCCTTCAGGCGGCGACGGGTTCTTTCCTATAGATGAAAGTTTGGAAGACGATGATTTACCCTTTTAAATTATAAAAGGAGGTTAAGGCAATGATCCAGAAAAGACGTGGACGCAGGAAAAAACGCGTATGCCAGTCATGCGCTGACAAGATCACATCAATCGATTACAAAGATATAAATAAATTAAGAAGATACGTTTCTGAGAGAGGCAAAATCCTTCCCAGAAGGATTACAGGAAACTGTGCTAAACATCAGAGGGCTTTAACAACAGCCATCAAAAGGGCAAGGCACGTATCCCTTATGCCGTATTCACAGGATTGATTTTAAATTAAAAACGCCTTCCTGCCGTATTGGCTTTCAAAGCTTAATTCGGCAGGAAGGTGTTTTTTGTATCGCGCTCAAAGCATTGTATATATTTGCATACTTTGAAAACCTTTATATTAAAACGGCAGAAAGCCTTGCAGTGCAAAATCCATGCATGCAAGGCTTTTTTAATATAATTCTTACGTTAATCCTACGGCAATATGCGGCTTCTGCCGCTGATTACCGCTATGCCGACGGAAGCCCTTCTATATTGCGTTCAAATTCGTAAACATTGTCCCCCGCATTAACTTTGCACTTTACAACAGCTTTGCCGTATGGCGCCGGTTTAAGCGACGAATGTTCAATTCCAAAAGATATCGCACGGGCATTGTCCACATAATTATAAAAATATGGATATATACTATAGTCGTCTATGGAAAAATGCTCTGTTTTTCCGCCTATAACATTGCCGTTAATATCTATCACAGATATTTCAATACTGCCGCTTGGCACAACGGTTATCTTATTTTGGCCTTCGTTAAACGAAATAACAGTTGTAATATAAGAATTTCCGTTAGAAATATTCCAAGATGCAATATCGCTCGGTATTATATTTTTTCTGTACTCAACCGGATAAGGATCAGGCCTCAGCGGATACAAAGAATCTCTAGTTTCCAGGCCGTCTATCCATATTTTATACGTGCCGTCTTGCGTAGCTTCCTCTACTTTTCCGAAATATGCAAGCTCGCTTGCCTTAATAAACAAATATCCCTCAATAATTTTATAACATTGGATCTCTTTTTCATAATTTCCGAGATACGCTTTAACACTGCATTTATACAATTTTTTGTATTCCTGCCCCACCTGATCTTCACGGGATTTAAACGTAGGCACAGACGTAATATAATTTCCGTTTCCGCGGACAATACATTTGGAATTATTATCTTCATCCCATATCAGGTTAAAACCGTATCCTTCCAAATGTTCCAAGCATATATATGTTTCGCCTTCAAATTCATATGAAGGTATCGGATAGTTATTTATGTAAACGTTAGTATCGGAATATTTAAGGCTGCCAACCGATACTTCTCCCGCATAAGCTGAAACGGCAGACGAAAGCGTAATAATAATTCCCGCTAAAACAGCAAATAACTTTTTGCCCCTCATAAATTCCTCCTGATTTGTACGATAGTTTTTATAATTTAATGATTTTATTAAGTTTTAAGAATAAGCCGCGTTATAAATTACCGATAAAACCAATACAGCCGCCACAGACCATAATTATTAAATAAAATAAATTTATGACGGCTGTAATTTTTCATTTGGAATATATACTTTCCAGTTTCCACCCTTTTTTAAGTTTCCTGACGTTAAAGATTTAATATATTGCCTCAACGCTGCTTTCCGCGGTGAAAGTATATCCGCCTGCGGTTACATCGGCCCTGACATACGCTTTTCCGTCGGGCATTTTTCCAAGCCCGTCAAGCCAAAAATACGTTGACAGCTTATTGTCCGTAAGACCCAAAAAATACTGGTATACAGAATAATCGTCAGGCGTAAAATATTCGCTGTGCGTCCCTATAATATTTCCCGCCGAATCATAAACGGTAAAATAAACGCTTCCCGGGCATGTGATATATCCTTCGCCCGCGCCGTCAACAAACGCCATTATAAAAATAACCTCGCCGCCCGCACTGTAAGCGTTCCATGATATTTTATCGTCATATTCCAGATAATCATAATATTTTATAGGATACGGATCCGGTTTAAGCGGAAACATACTTTCGTCCATCTTAAGGCCATCGCCAATCCATACCTTAACGGCGTTTACTTCCGGCACCCAGTCAACCTTGCCGAAATATGAAAGTTCGTTTGCATTGATATACAAATATCCGTCCATATCCTTATAGCATTTTACAAGCTTATCATGATCTCCCATATAAACTTTTACATCACATTCATAAATCTTCTGGTATTCCTTTCCAACCTGATCCGACCGCGGCATAAATGTCTGGCAAGGTGTAATTTCCGTTTCTCCGTTGCGTACCGCGCATTTTGTTTTGTCGTTATCATTCCATATAAGGTCAAAACCATAGGTTCCTAGTGTTTCCAGGCAGATATATGTTTCCCCGTTAAAATTATAAGACGGTATCGGGAAATGATTTATATATGTAGCAATGTTTGAATATTTCAGGCTCCCGGCGTATATATCTTCCGCATAAGCCGTAACGCCAAATGAAATAACCATAATAAAACTTAAAATAAAAGACAGCATTCTTTTTATTCTCATAATACTCCTCCTTTAATAAATAACATAAACCCCGTCAGAAAACCCACGGCATTTGTAAAAATAAAATGCCCGCACACAAATGCCGAAACATTACATAATCATTATATCACAATACATCTATTAATCAACAATAAATACGATAAATTTTATAATTAATTTAATGCTTAATCAATAATCATAATAACAAAATATATTTAATATCACGGCTATATGATCCAAATGTTCCGTAAGCCCTTTGTTTATTTCTTAAGGCTCCGGAAATTGTTCCAAGAAAGGCTCCCGCACATTCGCCTTCACATCGTAAAGCACGCCGACAGCTTCTTAACAATGTGCTTCAAATGTCATAAAAATCCTTTATTTATTCGGTTTAAGGATAGTTTTCATAGCAAAAAAAACCAGACACCGCAAGGTGTCCGGTCTTTTTTCAACATGTCGCGAGCTAAGCGTTTCCGCCCATTTTCGGCAAATTTATGCCGTATATTTTAACTACCTTAAAGCTGCCTGTGCCGCCGCAAGCCTTGCAATAGGAACGCGGAAAGGCGAGCATGAAACATAATCAAGTCCTATCATGTGGCAGAACTCAACCGAAGAAGGATCTCCGCCGTGTTCGCCGCATATTCCGAGGTGGAGATCCGCCCTTGCGGCCCTTCCTTTGCCAACGGCTATTTTCATAAGCTCTCCAACGCCGTTTCTGTCAAGCTTGGCGGTAGGATCGCCTTCATATATTTTCTTATCTATGTAATCCGAAAGTATCTTTCCTGCATCGTCACGTGAAAGACCATATGTCATCTGAGTTAAGTCGTTAGTGCCGAAAGAGAAAAATTCAGCTTCTTTTGCTATTTCGTCAGCCGTTATGCAGGCCCTCGGTATTTCAATCATAGTGCCGACAAGATATTTAAGCTCTATGCCGCTTTCTTCGATTATCTTTTCAGCCGTTTCATCAATAACCTTCTTAACAAAACTTAACTCCTTAACGTCTCCTACAAGCGGTATCATAATTTCAGGCACTATGTTGAAGCCTTTTTCCTTTTTAACCTTAACAGCCGCACTGATAATAGCTTTCGCCTGCATTTCGGCAATTTCCGGATAGCTTACCGCAAGGCGGCATCCCCTGTGTCCCATCATCGGGTTAAGTTCATGCAGTCCCCTCGCTTTAATTTTAAGTTCCTCGACAGTTTTGCCCATTTCTTTTGCAATTATCTCAAAATCTTCGTCGTTAGTCGGAAGGAACTCATGCAAAGGCGGATCAAGGAGCCTTATTGTTACCGGCCTTTCGCCCATGGCCTCATAAATCCCTACAAAATCCTCTTCCTGGAAGGGGCGTATAACTTCAAGCGCCGCCGCCCTTTCCTCAATATTATCGGAAAGTATAACCTCACGGAATTTGAGAATACGGTTTTCTTCAAAGAACATATGCTCAGTCCTTGTAAGGCCGATTCCTTCAGCCCCAAACTCAACGGCTTTTGCGGCGTCCTTAGGCGTATCGGCATTAGTCCTTACTTTAAGGCGTCTTGCTTTATCGGCCCAACCCATAAATTTTGCAAAATCTCCCGAAATTTCCGGCTCTGTCGTAGGAATATCTTCACCGTAAATGAACCCCGTTGCGCCGTCAAGGGAGATATAATCGCCTTCCTTAAACGTCATGCCGCCGAGAGTGAACGTTTTTGCCGCTTCATCCATTTTAATCTCTTCGCATCCCGATACGCAGCAACGCCCCATGCCGCGCGCAACAACGGCCGCATGGCTTGTCATGCCGCCGCGCACTGTAAGTATGCCCTGCGCCGCCGCCATTCCTTCTATATCTTCCGGCGACGTTTCAAGGCGTACAAGCACAACCCTCTCGCCTTTTTCGGCTGCGTTTTTAGCTTCGTCGGCTGTAAAATAAACCTTTCCTGCCCCTGCTCCCGGAGAAGCCGGCAAACCTTTTCCAAGAGGCTTTGCGCTTTTTAGCTTGTTTTGATCGAAAGCCGGGTGGAGGAGCTGATCAAGCTGCTTAGGGTCAACTTTCATTATAGCTTCTTCTTCCGTAATAAGGCCTTCGTTTACCATATCGACTGCAATTTTGAGAGCCGCGTTAGCCGTTCTTTTTCCGTTTCTTGTCTGCAGGAAATAGAGTTTCCCGTTTTCAATGGTAAATTCCATGTCCTGCATATCTTTGTAATGTTCTTCAAGCTTACGCGCTATTTCACAGAATTGTTTATAAACAGCGGGCATATCCTTTTCAAGCGTCGCAATAGGCTTAGGCGTACGCACCCCGGCAACAACGTCCTCGCCCTGAGCGTTTATGAGATACTCGCCGAACATAGCCTTTTCGCCCGTTGCGGCATTCCTTGTGAACGCCACACCCGTTCCCGAAGTGTCGCCCATATTGCCGAAAACCATCATCTGTACGTTAACAGCCGTTCCCCAGCTGTACGGAATATCATTCATCCTTCTGTAAACAAACGCCCTTGGGTTATCCCACGAATGGAAAACGGCTTTAATAGCGCTGTAAAGCTGCTCCGTCGGTTCCTGTGGGAACGGCACGCCCTGATCCTCAAAATATATTTCCTTAAATTTGTCGGCGACAGCCTTTAAATCTTCGGCTGACAAATCGGTGTCAAATTTATATCCCTTTTCTTCTTTGAATTTGTCAAGATACCTTTCAAATTTTGATTTGGAAACGCCGATAACAACGTCGGCAAACATCATTATAAACCGCCTGTAGCTGTCATATGCAAAACGAGGGTTGTTTGTAGCCTTTGCAAGGCCCTCCACAGACACATCGTTTAAGCCGAGATTTAAAACAGTATCCATCATGCCAGGCATTGAAGCCCTTGCGCCCGAACGCACTGAAACAAGAAGCGGGTTTTCATCCGCGCCGAGTTTTTTGCCGGCGATTTCTTCAAGTTTTTCAACGGCCTTATTAATCTGGGCCTTCATTTCATCGTTAAAAACCTTATTATTTTCGTTAAATTCCGTGCAAGTTTCGGTTGTAACCGTAAAACCCTGAGGAATAGGAAGGCCCATATTTGTCATTTCGGCCAAGTTAGCCCCTTTTCCGCCAAGGAGGTTCCTCATGTCGGCGTTACCCTCTGTAAACATATAAACATATTTTTTGCCCATATTGTATCCCTCCAAATCATTTATCGCAGGTGTGGCCAGTAAAATTTCAAAAGAATTATATGTAAAAAAAAACCAAATCTGCTTTTGTTGATTATACCACTTTATAATTCGGCATACAATTACCATATTTTAAAAATTTAATTATTTTTTTGTATATATTGTATATCAATATATCAAAATATCGCGTTAATACCAACTAATAATACATATTTTATTATTTTATATGCACATATGACATAAGTTGCTTTATTTTTACCCATATTTTTTTGTGGTAGTTTTTTTACTTCTATTTTACAATATAACATTCCGAATATAGTTGTTTTTTTACCAACAAGCCACACTCATCCTGCTTAAAAACATATGCGTCCTTTTCAAAATGAATTACTGTTTTATTTTGCAAAAACAAATTTCTGATTTAAATATCAGGCGGAAATCATCTAAGTTCACAATAGTATAACCGCTTTGCATTTCAAATTTTTTCGTATTTCCGCATCTCATGAAAATCGCTTCTTAAAACGTTTTGCACGGCGCTTTAACTCAATCCGCATATATGGATCACAAATTTGTTTTCTGAAAGCATTGCTCCCTCAATAACTCCCGGCGCGAAAAATCCGTTCAAACTTCTTCCTACTTCCCCCGCCGGAAGCCATAATTTCTTTCAGGCGTTAAAACTGTACAAAACGTCGGTACTGCATCGGCATCCGTTTATGCCGATCCTAAACAATAGCGCCGTGATTTCGTTAACATCCGCAAAATTTAAAGCCACAATAAATTTCATAAAATAACCCGAATACAAATCAAATCGGCCGTATAGGTATAACGCCCTATACGGCCGATTTAAGATCTTCTTCATATGTTCTTTTAAATGAATTTAACTGCCTAAGGCCGCGGTTTCATACTGTTTCAATGTCCTTAACAAGCGCGGCAACGTCCTCTTCCTTTGTAGCCCAGCTTGTGCAGAACCTTACGGCCGTATGATCTTTGTCAATCTTTTTTATAAAAGTATATGTATACTTCTTCCCGAGCTTCTCAAGCTTTTCATCAGGTATAATCGGAAACTGCTGGTTTGTGTCCGAATCATACAAAAATTCCCATCCTTTGCTTTTTACCGCATTTTTAATTTTCATTGCAAGCCTGTTTGCATTCGCCGCCAAGCCGAAATACAGCCCGCCTTCCAAAAGCGCAATAAACTGAAGCCCAAGCAGACGGCCTTTTGCAAGCATGCCGCCCCTTTGCTTAATGGAATACCTGAAATCCCTGTCCATACCCTTATCGGTAATAACTACCGCTTCCCCGAAAAGCGCGCCGCATTTTGTGCCTCCGATATAAAAAACGTCGCACAGTTTCGCAATATCTTTAAGGCTCATATCGTTGCCTTCCGCCGTAAGGCCGTATGCAAGGCGAGCCCCGTCCATAAACAGGAAAAGTCCCTTTTTCCTGCATGCCGCGCTTATTTTTTCAAGTTCTTTCTTTGTATATACGGTTCCGTTTTCCATCGGGTTTGATATATAAACCATAGCCGGCATCGTAACATGTTCCCTGTTGGAATCGCTCATATAATCGTCGTATACTTCTTCAATCTGTTCTGCATTTATTTTCCCGTCGGCGCTTTCAACCGGTATAACCTTGTGCCCTGCCGCTTCAACGGCTCCTGTTTCATGTCCGTTAATGTGTCCCGAAACGGCGCTGATAACAGACTGGTAAGGCCTTAACGCCGCCGCAATAACCGTGGTATTAGCTTGTGTGCCGCCCACAAGGAAATGCACTCCCGCTTCCGGCGCGCCGCACATCTCCCTAATTATCCCGCGCGCCTTTTCACAATATATATCCGTTCCGTATCCCGGATGCTGTTCAAAATTTGTTTCTGTAATAAGTTCTAAGACCCTCGGATGCGCGCCTTCGGCATAATCACATTCAAATCTAATCATAACATTCCCTCTCCCTTCAAAATTCAGTTTCCGGACACTTTAAGCGTAAATATAAACTCTGTGCCTTTTCCTTCGCTGCTTTTTACGCATATGGTTTCGCCATGCGCCTTTATAAATTCCTTTACGATGGAAAGCCCCAGCCCGACGCCGGATTTATCCATCCCGCGCGAAGTATCGGCTTTGAAAAACCTTTCAAAAACCCTTTTCTGTTCTTCCGCATTTATGCCCGTCCCGCTGTCCCTGACGCTTATATAAGCTTTGCCGCCTTTTACGGTTATTTCAACAGTGATCTCGCCGCCTTCCGGAGTGAATTTAATCGAGTTGTCCAAAAGATTGTGAATTACCCTCTGGATCATGTTCGGATCTGCCTCAACTTCCGTAACCTCTTCTGCAAAAACGGCTCTTGTATTTATTTTTTTTGAAACTACACGCCTTTCAAATATATCAAGGCAGTCCCTAACCATATCGTTTATATCGAATTCGCATATTTCCGGCTTTATAACGCCCGCTTCGGCCTTGCTTAAATCCGTCATGTCGTTTGCAAGCTTGCTTAGCCTTGCCGTTTCTTCCAAAACAATTTTAAGGTAATACCCCTGTTTTTCGGGCGGGATAGTGCCGTCGGCAATAGCTCCTATAAATCCTTGTATGCTCGTAAGCGGAGAACGCAGGTCATGGCAAATATTGGCAATAAATTTCTGCCTGTTGTTCTCGCTTTTCTCAAGGCTTTCAGCCATATTGTTAAAGCTTTCCGCAAGCTGTCCGACTTCGTCTTGCGTCGTTATTTCAAGCCTGTTTTGAAAATTGCCGTCGGCTATTATTTTTGCCGCGTCGTTCATTTCTTTAAGCGGCCTTGTCATTGTTTTGCAGGAGAAATAAATCAGCACGGCCCCTATGAGAAGCACAGGCACCATACAGCCGAATATAACGCTTTCCATCTCTTTCGTTGCGGCTTTAAGGGTTGTAACGGGCTTGCACATAAATATGCCGCCGAGAATCGTATCCCCTATTGTTATGGGATAGCCCACGGTCAAAACCGATTCGTTGAACATACCTCCCACTTTGCTCGTGACGGTCGCAACTTTTCCGCTAAGCACAACGTTTACAGCCTCGTCCGTAATGGTTCTTCCAATCCATCCCGGGTTAAGGCTTGACGATACAATTGAAACCTGTCCTTTGTTATTCATAAAAAAAACGCTGGCGCCCATATACTGCTCCATTATCTGGAGTTCAAAATTTATCCTTGAAGTATCCACATCGCCTGTAAAATAAAGGCTCGTCATGCTTTCTTTAAATCTTTCCCCCTGGAGTATAAGCTGCTGCTCCTGTTCATTCATGTACTGCGTCGTATACACAATGGAAAACCCGGTTCCGAAAACGCTGAACGAAATAAAAAGAATTCCCATATATAAAAGCGACTGCTTTGCAAATAAACTTTTAAGCTTCACTGATGTTTCACCTCAAATTTGTAGCCTACGCCCCAAACCGTTTTAACGCTCCACGTTTCATTTTCATTGAATTTTTCCCTGATTCTTTTTATATGCACGTCAACCGTCCTTGTGTCGCCTATATATTCGTATCCCCATATCTTATCCAAAAGCTGATCCCTTGTAAAAACCTGGTTTGGCTTCTGGGCTAAAAAACAAAGAAGTTCAAATTCTTTCGGAGGGAAATTCAGTTCCCTGCCACGGTATGTTACGGTATAGTTGTCCATGTTAATCTCAAGGTTGGGGAAAGAAAGCACGCTTCCGCTTTCCTCTTTGCCGTCTTTGTTTTCATAACGCCTTAAAACGGCTTTTACCCTTGCAATAAGCTCTTTCGGCTCAAAGGGCTTTACAATGTAGTCGTCCGCCCCCAGCTCAAGGCCAAGCACTTTATCAAATGTGTCGCCTTTGGCCGTAAGCATTATAATCGGCGCGTTGCTTACCTTCCTGATTTCACGGCACACTTCGTAACCGTCTATGCCCGGAAGCATTATATCAAGCAGTATAAGGTTCGGAGAAAATTCCGAAAAAACCTTAACGGCTTCCGTTCCGGTATATACCTCTCTCGTTTCATATCCCTCCCTTATAAGATAGAGCGATATAAGTTCCGCAATGTGTTCGTCATCGTCAACTACAAGTATTTTAATTTTATCCGGCATGCTATTTCCCCCTATTTAAGTTCGACAACTGTAACTCCCATCTCGCCTTCCCCGTACACTCCCGGGCGGTATGATTTTACATGTGAATTTGTTTTCAAATAAATCTGAACGGCATTGCGAAGCGCCCCAGTGCCCTTTCCGTGTATAATAGTAACCTGTTTAAGCCCCGACAGGTATGCGTCGTCAAGATATTTGTCAATATTTCCCAAAGCCTCTTCAACCATTTGGCCGCGGCAGTCTATTTCAGGACGGACGCTGTAGCTTTTTCCCTGACGTATTTTCGGCGCTGTATTCCTTAAATTGCTTCTTTGCGGCTGTTTTTCAACATAATTGTCAATGGAAAGCTCTCTGAGAGGAACCTTTATTTTAAGGCTTCCCATCTGCACCATAACTTCTTTGCCGCTGTCGGGCGCCGTCAAGGCAGTGCCGTGCTGGTCAAAGCTTACAACATATACCCTGTCGCCCGGCTTAAGGCTTTCAGGGGCTTTATGCGCCTTCCTTTTTTTTGCAAGGCTCCTGTTTATCTGCGAATCTATATTTTCAATGCCGTCTTTCAGCTTTTGTCGGCTTTCGTTCATAACGCTCTGCTTTGCCTTTTCACGGGCGTTTTTGTTCATTTCCTTTATAATAGCGTCGGCCTCTTCTTTTGCGCGCATATAAACCGTTTTTGCCTCGTCCCTTGCGGCGGCAAGTATTTTTTCCTTCTGCCTGTTTATTTTTTCCTTCTGGCTTTCTACTTCTTTTTTAAGGTTTTCGGCCTCAAGCCTGTACTGCTCCGCACGCTCCTGTTCATATACGACGCTTTTTTTGCTTATTTCAAGATCCGTTATAACATCCTCAAATTTGGCTTCGTCATGGCTTATAAATTCCTTTGCGGCGTCAATAACGTCGTCTTTAAGCCCCAGACGTTTAGAAATTGCAAAGGCGTTGCTCTTTCCCGGTATGCCTATTAAAAGTTTATACGTCGGGCTGAGCGTTTCGACATCAAACTCGCAGCTTGCATTTTCAACGCCTTCCGTAGAAAGGGCGTATACTTTAAGTTCGCTGTAGTGGGTAGTTACGGCCGTGCGTATTTTCCTTTCCCTAAGTTTTTGTACTATGGCAATGGCAAGGGCCGCGCCTTCCGTCGGATCTGTTCCCGCTCCCAGCTCGTCGAAAAGCACAAGTGAGTTATCCGTAACATTATCAAGTATTTTAACAATGTTTTTCATATGCGCCGAAAATGTGCTTAGGCTTTGTTCTATGCTCTGTTCGTCGCCGATGTCGGCAAAAACGTCGTCAAAAACGCCAAGCTGTGAATTGTCAAAGGCGGGTATGTGAAGCCCTGCCTGCCCCATAAGGGTAAAAAGCCCAAGGGTTTTAAGGGCAACCGTTTTTCCGCCCGTATTCGGTCCAGTTATTAAAAGCGTTGTAAAATCCCCGCCCAAATAAATATTCGTTGGCACAACCGTTTTGTCGTCCAAAAGCGGGTGGCGGCCTTTTTTAATATTAATATATCCCCTGTCGTTAAAAACGGCACGGCTGCCGCGCATTGAAAGGGAAAGGCCGCCTTTGGCAAATATAAAATCAAGCTGCGTTATAACGTTAAGGTTTGCAGAAATTATATCGGCGTTTTCCCTTACAATATCGCTGAGCTTTTCAAGTATTTTTTCTATTTCCGCCTTTTCTTCTGCCTGAAGTTCCTTAATTCTGTTATTTAACTGAACAACTCCCATAGGTTCTATAAAAAGCGTCGAGCCTGTATTGGACTGGTCGTGGACCATGCCGTTAAAACTGCTTCTGTACTCGCTTTTAACGGGAACGCAGTAACGTTCGTTCCTTATTGTAATTACATAGTCTTGGAGCATGTTCCTGTATACGGGGGAATTTATAATGCCGTTAAGGTTCTCGCGTATCCTGTTGTTTGAAACTCCTATTTCGCGCCTTATCTGCCCAAGCTTTAAGGAGGCGTTGTCGGATATTTCAACTTCCGAAACAATGCACCTTGAAATTTCTTTTTCAAGCAGCGGCAAAAGTTCCACGGCGGCAAACATGCCGTCTATGCTTTTATAGCTTTCCGCCTTATTCTCATTTACAGAATAATTTTTTACTTTACGGCATACGTAAAGGAACTCGTTTATATTCATAAGTTCCTCTATATTAAGGCTGCCTCCGGCCAAAACCCTTTTAAGCTGAGGGCGTATTTCCCTTATGCCGCCCAAAGGTATATTCCCCTTCCTTACAATCATCGCGGAAGCCTCGGTTGTTTCGTCCTGCCACCGTTCGATTTCCGATATGTCGACGGAAGGTTTAAGTTCGCCGCAAAGTTCCTTGCCCATGGGAGATATTGCAAATTCCCTGAGTTTATCAATTATTTTATTGTACTCCAAAGTACGAAACGCTTTTTCATTCATAATATTCCTCATTCTTTATAGTGTAAAACAACTTTATAATATTTTATTTTGCCACAAATATTGCAAGTATACAAGGATATAGCCGTTTTATTCACAGAATATTTTTTAAAATGGCAATTATTTCCACCACTTCGTTGCCGTACCCTTTTTCAATGCCCGTTATCGCGGCTTTGTCCATAGCTTTCACAACAGCCTCCCTTTCTTTTTTTTCCAATTCGCCAACGGGAACATACGCCCCGTTTTTTACCGCAAAAATTATACACTCCATATAAACCGCCTCCAAAACAGGTTTATGACGGACAGAATTTGTACTATAACATAATATTTCCTTTATTTAAAGCCGTCTATTACGGGCCGTTATGTCATAAACATCTAATAAAGCACAAAACGGGGTGATCTAAATCGCAAAGGCAGCTTTATACATAAGGGTAAGCACAGACGAACAAACGGAATACTCCCCGAAAGCCCAGCTGGCCGAACTTATGGAATATGCACAGGCCCATGGCTTTACAGTCGAAGAAAAATATATATTCAGCGACGAAGGCATTTCCGGAAGAAGCGCCGAACACAGGCCCGCATTTATGGAAATGATACGCGCCGCCAAAAAAAAGCCGCGGCCTTTTGACGTTATACTGTGCCATAAGTACGACCGTTTTGCAAGAAGCCGTGAGGACAGCGTACTTTATAAGGCGCTTTTAAAGAAAGACTGCGGCGTGCGCGTTATAAGCATTAAAGAACCTATTCCGGACGACGGGAAGTTCGGAGTTATATACGAATCAATGCTTGAAGCAATGGCCGAATACTACAGCCTTAACCTTGCCGAAGAAGTCAAAAAAACTATGATAAAAAAAGCGGAAAACGGAGAATATCAGGCCCACGCCCCTTTCGGCTATAAAAACAAAGATAAAAGCCTTATAATCGACGAAAACGAAGCGGAAGCAGTGCGGCTGGTATTCGGCCTTTTTATGAACGGCATGACTTTAAACGCCGTTTCAAAAAAACTCAACGCCCTCGGTTTTAAAACAAAACGCCGCAATCCTTTCGACAGCAGAGCGGTTAAATACATACTGCAAAACCCCGTATACTGCGGATTTTCCAGATGGACGCCAAACGGAAAAGCCGGCCGCGGCAAAAACCCTCAAACAATAATCTCAAAGGGCGACTTTCCCCCAATAATAAGCCCGGAAACCTTCGGCAAAGTCCAAAACGCCCTGCCCGTCCGGCGGCCATGTCCGCGCGGCAATACAAAAAATTATTGGTTCAGCGGAAAAATTAAATGCAGTATATGCGGTTCTTCCCTAATATGCGGCGAAAGCTATAAAAACGGCGGCTGTCAGCTGCAATGCGGAAATTATAACAGGGGTTTATGCCCTCTTTCACATTCGGTATCCTCAAATAAAATCGAAAAAAGTATTCAGTCGGCCATTAACAAACTGCATTCGGAATACGGCGTTGAAAGCTATAATATAAAAGTTAAAAAAACAGGCCCGCACCCGCCCGCCGTCGCCAAAACCGCCCTTGCAAAGCTTTATAAGAAACTCGAAAAAGCCAAAAGCGCATATTTGGACGGCATAGACAGCGCCGAAGAATATAAGGCTTCCAAAGAAACTATAATGCGCGAAATAGCCTCTGTTAAAAAACTTTTGGAAAATGAAAATGCCGTAAACCGAACATCCGATATAAAAAATTATTTCCCCTTTGAAGAAACCGGCAATATTATGTTTGCGGCGGAAAAAATAGTATATGACAAAAAAAACGACGCCCTCAACGTCTATTTAAAGGATTTCGGGCAAAATCAAAACAATCTCTAACCTTTAAGGAAGCCTACAGTTTTTAAGCATATTGCAAAAAGCCCGCAATAAACGCCAAAACAATTTGAACCGCTGCGAATTATGCGTCCTGCACAATCCGCAGCGGTTCAAATATAAGTTTGGGCGATTTCTATCCGTTTCAAAATATAAACGGTACGCAATATGTATCTTCGGCCGCACTTTTGCCGTGCTGAAATTGTAAATCAAAATTTTGTAAAACGATTTTTATTTTTTAATTTAAATATTATTTTCCCGGATTCAGCAATCGTTGTTTTGCCAGTATTTAAAGTTATGTTGATATTTAGCCCTTGCAAATCGATAATCGCCTAAAGCCGTTTACACATCTTAGGATCGCCGCTGTTTTTAAAAAGCCGCCCTCTGCTGTTATTGATTGAATAAATCCGCGGACATTCCGCCCATTAAAGCTGAAAACAACGCGTCGTCCGTTTGAACTTTCCAGCTTCCGTCCGCTTTTGTCAAGTTAATGTCAACAGTTGTAGTTACCGTGTTGTCTTTGTTTGCTTCAAAAGCATCCACAAGCATCTGCATCATTTCTTCTTCTGTCATTTCAGGATTTTCAAAAGCCGCCGCCAAACCTTCTGCCATATACGCCTTTAAAACATCCTGCATATTTACGTTTGTTATATCCACAGTTACAACCGCCGTATCGCCGTTTTCCTCATACCCTTTGATCGCATATGATAAATACTTCATCACAATTTTTTCTTCTTCTTTAATTTCCTCGCCGCTTTCAGCAAGCATATTATACGCCTCGTCGCCCTCAACAAGATATGAGTTGCTTTTTTCAAGGTCATAAGCTTTCAGCGCGTCCAAATAACCCGAAACCGCCGTTTCCGCATTATCCCCGCCGCCGCTGCATGCCGCCATGCTTACCGCCATTAAAACGGCCGATAAAAAAACCATAATTTTCCTCATAATAAAAAACCTCCCTTTAAATTTGTGTATTTTAATACAATATAACATATATTTGTGGTTTTTTCCACTTAATTTTTATTTTTTATTGACTTTTTATCCCGCTCCTACGCTGCCAGTTAAAACCGTGCGCCCCCTTGTAAACCGAAACTATATAAAGCGGAAAAATACATTTGTTTTCCATAATCGTTTCTTATATGCCAATATTAAATCAAAGAGCCTATGGCTCCATAATCCCCATATCAAACCGCCATATGGCGGCGGAGATGGAGAACTCGGCGCGCTCCTCCGATACCTAAGCCAACGCTTTACAATGGTAACGCCGCAGGCAAAAGCAACCTGCAACGACATCGGCACAGAAGAAATAGCGCATCTTGAAATGATGGGGGCTATTGTCCAGCAGTTAACGCAAGGCCTTACCGATAAACAGATAATCGAAGCCGGCCTTGATCCGTATTATGTGGCGCACGGTCTTGGAGTTTATCCGTCGGCGGCAAGCGGCGTTCCTTTCACGGCCGCATATCTCCAGTCGTCCGGCGATCCAATATGCGACCTTTATGAAAATATGGCCGCCGAACAGAAGGCGTTGAAAACTTACAACTATCTTCTGGACCTTACAAACGATCCCGACGTAATAGCGCCGTTAAAATTCCTCCGCGAAAGGGAAACCGTACACTTCCAGCGTTTCGGCGAAGCCCTTGACATTGTCCGCGATTATCTGAACGAAAACAATTTCTTCGTTATGCCTAAACCCGATTTTATGAAATAAGATCGGCGCGGCATGCTTTCGCAAAACTACGGCGCAGGGCCGGAAAGCCAATTTCAGCTGCGGATATTTGTTAAAGGGAAATTGTAATTCCAACGCCCTGCTTTATATATTAACTTCCGCCCGGGAAAACAACTATCCCGGGCCTTTTTCAATCAGAAACCGAAGAATTTATTCCACGCTTAAATTACATCTAATGCCGAATAACATCTCTCCGCCGAAAAATCATCGAAAGCTATAATACAGCGTCCGAATAATTAAACCTACGGCGAATATATAATTTTGGAATTCTATAGATTCAGTTTACAAGGCCACGCATGCCACGCAAATAAAAAATTTCCTGTGTTGCATACGCTTACCATATAAACCGCTGTTCCGGCGCATATGCGCCTTGAACTGAAAAAAATTTTCCCCTTGTGATGTAGGAGAGTTTTAACGGACGTCATCGGCGTAAGAGCAAAGCAAACACGGTTAGGCGACACGGTTCCCACGGAAGGCAGATTTAACACAGCTTTTGCGCCGCTAACCGGGTATACTCTTGTAAACTGAAGCCAATAAAGCGTTAAACTATTCGCAAACTGTCCGCATAAATTCCAATCTTTTTATACAGCCGCCGTTTTTTATAATTTAAATTAACAGACCCGCCGTCAATATGGGAAATTATTCATCCGAAATCGCGCGCGGCATATGTATACATATATCACCAGGCAGTAACCTTCATAAAACGGATTTAATATGTCTAAAACTTTGCACCAAAAAAGCAGGCATTTTAACGCCTGCCGCCAATTCAATATTTTATTTCACCGACTTAATATGCGCCGCTACTTTTGCATCTTCCCTTTTAATATGGTTTATAAGCCATGACGCCACTTTATTGTTCACTTTTGCCACAAGGGTAATAGTCGCTCCCGTAGACTGATATTCCTGTACAATCTGCTGTATAGTCTTTTTAAATTCTTCATGATAAACTTTATGCGTACTGTAGCCGGGATATTTATATTTCAGCTGAAGCGCTTCCTCATCTCCGAAATGTTTTACCGTATAATCCTGCAAAAATTTAAGGGTTGAAACGATTTTCTCCCTTCCCTGCCCCTTTGCACAGGCGTCAAGTAAAGAATTTACCGCGTTAATAAGCTCTTTGTGCTGCTGATCAATAGCGGCGTTTCCGGTTTCGAGGTCTTTAGACCAAGCGTAAGACATATGTATTCCTCCTATACATAAAAAAATAATACTTTCCCAAAATTTTACGTTGTATATATGTTAAAACAAACAATAATAATTATTATTTTATAATCATTATAACATACATTCCCAATAATTCAATATACAAATAATAATAATCCTAAATTCGTATTTTTGCTTTATATTAACGGAATTAAAGTTACGGATTCAAAGTTCTTTTGTTTCTGAAGAAACCGAAAAAGGCGGCTTAAATAAGCCGCCCTCTCGGTATAAGTTCGTTATAAAAATTATAATTTTCTTTCCTTGCCTGAAATACTATTCCTCAACCCTTATGATCTGCGCTCCCAAGCCCTTAAATTTCTCAACTATAGAACAGTATCCCCTTTCGATATGGTATATGTCGCCTATCTCCGTTTCGCCTTCCGCCTTTAGCGCGGCCACAATCAGCGCCGCCCCTGCACGGAGATCCGTAGCCTTCACCTGCGTTCCCATTAATTTTTTTACGCCGTCCACAACAGCCGTCCTGCCGTCGGTTTTTATGTCGGCTCCCATACGGTTAAGCTCTCCTGCCTGAAGGAACCTGTTTTCAAAAACAGTTTCGGTTATAACTCCCGTGCCTTTTGCAACGGCGTCAAGGCTCATAAAAACAGCCTGCAAATCTGTAGGAAAGCCGGGATACGGCATTGTTTTAAGGTCGAACGCCGTAAGTTCCCCTTTCGGATATACTTTTAAACCCCCGTTTATAACTTCCGTTTCCACATTAGCCTCCTTGAGCTTAGCCGTAATAGCTCCAAGATGATCGATATCGGCGTTTTTAATTGTTATTTCGCTTCCGGTAATCGCGGCGGCGGCCATAAACGTCCCTGCTTCTATCCTGTCCGGTATCACAGTATGCCGCGCGCCTTTAAGCGATTTTACCCCTTTTATTGTTATGGTGTTAGTGCCGTAATCAGATATTTTTGCGCCCATTTTATTAAGAAATTCCGCCAAATCAACTATTTCGGGTTCAACGGCGGCATTTTCGATAACCGTAACGCCTTCCGCCATAACGGCGGCCATCATTATATTTTCTGTTGCCCCTACGCTCGGAAAATCAAGGTGTATATGTTCTCCTGTAAGCTTATGGCATCTTGCCTCTATAAAACCATGAAGCTGTCTGGTTTTGGCGCCTAGCTCCGTAAATCCTTTTAAATGCAGGTCAACGGGCCTTGTTCCTATTTGACAGCCTCCCGGAAGCGGTATTTTAGCGCGCCCTTTCCGGGCAAGAAGCGGGCCCATTATCAGAAACGACGCCCGCAGTTTTCCCGCAAGGTCGTATTCCTCTTTTGCCCGCAAAATACGCTCAGCCTTTATTTTTGCCTTTTTGGCGCTTTGGTCATAACTAACTTCCGCGCCGAGAGATTTAAGTATCTCCAGCATAACAAAAACATCGGCAAGCGGCGGCACGGAATTTATGACGCATTCTTTTTCTGTAAGTATACATGCCGCAAGTATGGGAAGAACGGCATTTTTTGCGCCGCTTATTTCAACCTGCCCTTCCAGACGCGGGCACTTTTTTATAATATATTTAGACATAATAAAATCCCCCTTACAAAGATTTATTATGTCCCGTTATTTAAAGGCCTACTCTTTACAAAAATTGAGTTATTCCCCTAATTTCCCGCTAAGCAGAGCGTTCAAATATTTTTTGCCCGTATCTGTTTCAAATATTTTTTTGTAAATGCTTTCGTATTTATTGCCGTCAAACATATTGCCCTCGTCTATATTAACTATAAAATCCGCCTCAATAAGTATCTGAAGTATTTTGTCGTCTTTAAGGCCGTATGTATGATGATGAGCTATCAAATAACATATCCTTTCAGTTTCCTCATCGGTAAACCCACATTCCGAAAGCATTGGCTCCGCAACTTCGGGCCCCAGCTTCTGCTGATAGCTGCCGGCAGTGCTGTTATACAGTTCTTCCGCCTTATGTATGCCTATATCATGAAGCACGGCGGCGGCTTCAAGCAGTTTCATGCCGCCGCTTTCCACTCCTTCCCGCACGCCGATGGCCGCTGACATCCCCAAAACCTTTACCGCATGGTTAACGCGGCGAATATCCGGAGCATTATACATAATCATTTTATCAATCAGTAAAGCCGTGCTTTTTTCCATAACTATACCTCCAAAACCTTGATGATTTTCGCAGGGTTTCCGCCGATAACAACATTGTTTCCGAAGCTTTTTGTCACAACCGCTCCGCTTGCCACAACAACATTGTCGCCGAGAGAAACGCCGGGATTTATAACTGCATGCGCGCCAATCCAACAGTTGTCGCCTATCGTTACCGGCCTTGCAAACTCGGTGCCTCCGTTCCTTTTATCCGGATATATATCGTGCGTTGCGGTATATATTCCGCTTTTCGGAGCCATCATACAGTTGTCGCCTATTGTAACCGGGGCAACGTCTAGTATTGTAACGTCAAAATTTGCATAAAAATTGTTTCCGACAGAAATATTAAATCCATAATCACAGTGGAAATACGGTTCAATATAAATTCCCTTTCCCGCTTTCCCAAAAAGCGAACGCAGCAGCGTTTCCCTTTTTTCACCCTCCGTAACAGAAGTGACGTTATATTGTTCACAGATAAGCCTCGCCTTAATATTTAATTCAACAAGTTCCCTGTCTTTCGGATTATAGTCAAGGCCTTTTATCATTTTTTCCTTTTCAGTCATAGTATTGCCTCCGGAGCATAAAATTATATTTAATTTATTATAAAATAATATCATACCAGTGTCAAAAATAAACGGCCGCCGTTTATGTGGTAATTTTTAGCCCGCTTAAAAAGCAATGAAAATGGTAAAAATATTAATAGGCAATATAATTTTTTTTATTTTACAATATCAAAATGATGATATATAATGTAAGGAATTTATAGGAAAAAGTTTTACAGTTAATATTTTGGAGGAATAGTTATGGCAAAGAAAAAAATAGCAGTTTTGACAGGCGGGGGCGACGCCCCGGGCTTAAACGCCGTAATCTACACTTTGACAAAAACATGCATACTCAAATACGGATATGAATTAATAGGTTACAAAATGGGATACAGGGGCCTTTATCTTAACGATTTTATGCCGCTTACCCTGGAAAGCGTTACTGGTATACTTCATAAAGGCGGTTCCATACTTTTCAGTTCCAACAAGGACAACCTTTTTGATTATAAAGTAATCGAAAACGGCGTTGCGGTAAGAAAAGACGTTTCGTCAGTCGCAGTTGAAAACCTGAAAAAAGAAGGCGTTGACGCCCTTGTCGTGCTCGGCGGCGACGGTACATTGACAAGCGCAAGGGATTTCTCAAGGCTCGGCATAAACGTAATAGGCGTTCCGAAAACAATCGACAACGACCTTATGGCAACTGACAGAACCTTTGGCTTTGACACGGCGGTAAATATCGTTACGGAAGCGCTCGGAAGGCTCCATACGACGGCCGAAAGCCACCACAGGGTTATAGTGGTTGAAGTAATGGGGCGCAATGCCGGCTGGATTGCGCTTTACGGCGGCCTTGCGGGAAGCGCCGACATAATACTTCTTCCGGAAATACCTTATACATTGGATAATGTCGTACAGAAAATAAAAGAACGCGACAGCCGCGGCAAGCTTTTTACCATTATAGTGGTTTCCGAAGGCGCAAGGGAAGTAGGCGGACAGCAGACAGTTAACAAAATCGTCGAGGACAGCCCGGATCCTGTGCGTCTCGGAGGCATTGCGCATAAAATCAGTTATGAACTTGAACAGCGCATAGGCGAAGAACACGAAATACGCCCCGTTGTACTCGGCCATACGCAGCGCGGCGGAGAAACTTCCCCATACGACAGGATACTTTCAGCCCGCTATGGTTCCTATGCGGCTCACTTAATCCACGAAGAAAAATTCGGCAACATGGTGCGCATCAAAGGCGGCGAGATAGGCTATGTACCTCTTGAAGAAGTTATAGGCTCCCAAAAACTTGTGGATCCGGAAGGCGAGATAGTAAACGTATGCCGCGATCTCGGCGTTTCATTCGGCGACAGGCCGGTAACAAGGAAAAAATAATTAAAAATAACCTCCATTTTACACTGCCGTCACAGCAAACAGTGTAAAATGGGGGTTTTAATTTTTTGAGAGCGATTTCGCTATATAATGGCATACACGGCCGCGGCGCGCATTTAAGCCCGTATAAATCTATCCCAAAACTATTTCCGTTTTTTTAACGCTTTATGCTTCAAACGTTTAATACCGTTTTTTCCTTTTAAAGTTTAATATTTTCAAAAACAGGGGTTATCTGTCCCCCAGCTTCAAATTTGGGTTCGCATTAAGGTTCAGCCCGTCCCTTACGCCCTTAACATACTCAAAATATGCCGCCGAACCAATCATAGCCGCATTATCCGTACAGTAAACAGGCGAAGGCACATTAAGGGAAAAACCGTTTTCACTGCATTTTTCAAGCATACGTTTCCTCAGTGAAGAGTTTGCCGAAACTCCTCCCGCCATTGCAACTTTTTCCACTCCCCTAGCTCTTGCGGCGCGTATTGTTTTTTCAACCAAAACTTCAACAACCGCCTCTTGAAAACCTGCCGCCACATCATTTACATTTATGGGTTCGCCCGTCATTCTAGCCTTGTTCAAATAATTAAGCACGGCGCTTTTAATGCCGCTGAAGCTGAAATCAAAACTGTCCTCTTCAAGATAAACCCGCGGAAAAACTATTGCATCGGGATTTCCTTCTTTTGCCGCCGCATCTATTTTTGGCCCGCCGGGATAGCCCATTCCTATAGCGCGCGCAACTTTGTCATATGCTTCTCCAACGGCGTCATCCCTCGTGCGCCCCATTATTTCATAATCGCCATATCCTTTAACATGCAAAAGATGGGAGTGTCCCCCGGAAACAACAAGGGCGACATACGGCGGCTCGAAATTAATATCCTCAATATAATTTGCACAAATATGCCCTTCTATATGGTGCACCCCGATAAGCGGCTTATTTACGGCGTATGCCAGCGCCTTTGCCTCTGCAAGCCCCACAAGAAGAGCCCCCACAAGCCCGGGGCCGTATGTAACGGCAACCGCCGTTAAATCTTCAAATGCCATTTCGGCGTCATCCATGGCCTTTTTAATAACATAGTCTATATTTTCAATATGTTTCCTTGACGCAATCTCAGGCACAACGCCGCCGAACACAGTATGTATATCTATCTGGGAAGAAATTACGCTGCTTAAAACGTGCCGTCCGTTTTTAACGACGGCCGCCGCCGTTTCATCACACGAACTTTCAACCGCCAGTATAATAACGTCTTTACTCTCCAAAGCCATAGCCGCCTCCTTTTATTAAAGCCCATTAGTTATTATATCCCGTATTTTTTCTCTGTCAAATTTATTTTTGCCCTCGCCGCTTTCATCAGGAGGCAGTTTGGCCCCCAAGGGCTTTCTGCTTACAATCATAGCAAAAGCCCCGAATGAAAGTACCGGGAATATAAAAAACATAAACGTACTGCCAACGGCGTAAACATTTATGCAAAGGAGCATAAAAAGCGCGCCCAAAGTATAATTATAAATAAGCCTTCTGTCTGAACCGTTTGCCATTTCCTGTATGGTATGTCCGATAAACACAGCGACCGGGACAAAACCGATTAAATTTATTACGGCAAAAACAGCCGTTATAACAATCGCAACCGGTATGCCCACAACGGAAAATACAAAAACAAGGGTTAAGACAAGACGCATAACGTATATTAAAAGCCCCATCTTGATAACGCCGTCAAGATTTAAATACACAATATCGGAACCCATTTTAACCTTTTTCGGCAACAATTTTACAGCGGCCATGCCAACGGCAAAAAACACGGCGCCTATGGAGCAAAACACAACTGAAACAGGCAGCTTACTTAAAAATTCAACTATCTGCTGAAGTTTTAAAACCGTAATTATACCGGCTACCCCGTCTTCAATCATTTTTACAGCCGCAATTACTTCCTGCGGATAATCCATAAATTTTCTTATGCCAAGTATAAATGAACAAACTATAAGACACGCGGATATTTGGAATATAGTCTTTTTATTAATCATTAATTATCCAGTTCCTTTAACCTTTAAAATTATAATATCACCTGTTTTTCTTCCTTGCCAAAAATGCCTGCACGGCGCAAAGAGCCACTATTCCGCCGGCAATAAATAAGCTTCCCGAAGCCAATACCGCGTTCACGCTTTCAATAACATTGTTAAAAAACATCATAAATGTTTCGGCCTGCATGGCGATCATTTCAGAAAACGCTTTAAGCCCCTCAACTCTGCCCGCCGTATATTGGTTTAATGAAAGTACGCCGATTATATCGTCCCTGTATGCCATAAGCATAAGGCCAATAAAAAGCACGGCGGCAAAGCTTCCGCCGAAGCGTATTTTAAACTTGTCCCTGCTCGAATAAACTGGTTCCGGCTTTTCAATAGCCCTTATTTTCATCATAACGGCGTTTTCAAACCCCTCCGGCGCCTCCGCCGTTTCCATTTCAGACATCCCGCTTAACATGGAATCATAAACCTCAAACGCCTGACGGCATTTGGGGCAAACAAGCAAATGCCCGTTAAGGCTTTCGGCTTCTATTTCGTTTATCTCGCCGTCCATATATTTCATCATAAGCATTTCAGCATCTTCGCATTTCAAGGCTTTCCACCCTCTTTTTCAGAAATTATAATATCTTTAAGTATTTTCCTTCCCCTGAAAATCCTGTTTTTGACTTTCGAAAGGGAAATGCCGACAGCTTCGGATATTTCCTGATATGACATATCTTCGATATGGTAAAGCACAATAGGTACCTTATACATATCCGGAAGCTTTTCAATAGCCGAGGAAAGCTCGCGCTTTCCCTCTCCTTCGATATAGCTTGTTTCAGGCGTTTCATTTCCCGACGGCTCAAAAACCATATCGTCAATGTCTATACATTCCGGCTTTTTCTTACGCCTGAAGTCAATAACCGAGTTTGTGGCAATTTTTATAATCCAAGTTGAGAACTTAAATTCAGGGCTGTATTTAGAAATATTTTTATAAACTTTGATAAAAACTTCCTGGGCAATATCATTTGCGTCCTCCGAGTCGTTTACCATACGCAGGACGACCGAATATACAAGGTTTTTATACCTTCCGAGAAGTTCCTCAAATGCAAACGTATCCCCGTTAATACATTCCTGAACAAGTTCATAGTCCGTCTTAGCCATTTTTTCTCCATCTCATAAATAAAATACGTTAATTTTTTGTAAATGTCTGATAAGTCAGTCTTTAAAAATAATTGTCTTTGTTAAATTGTCATATCCTATAACAGTATTTTCAAATATACTTGCAGCATTTTCCAAAAATTCACACGGTTCGTTCATAGCCGGGCTGAAATGCGTCAGCCATAGCTCGCATACGTCGGCCTGCTTTGCAATTTCAGCCGCTTCGCTGAAAAGCATATGCTTATTTTCCTTTGCCTTATCAAGCTTTTCATTTTCCCCATACATTCCTTCGCATATAAACAGGTCGCTTCCGGCGGCAAATCCCTTTAAGCCTTCTACAGGACGGCTGTCGGTGCAGAAAACGACGCTTATTGGTTTTCTCGCCGCTCCCAAAACCATATCTTTAGTATAAAAACGCCCGTTGTACGTTATATCGCCGCCTTTTTGAAGCCTTCCCCAAAGCTCCCTCGGAAGCCCCAGCGCTTTTGCTTTTGAAACGTCAAACTTTCCTGCCCTTAAAACGCTGATTTTATATGCGGCGCATTTTACCGAATGTTCCACAAACATCCACTCTATGGTAAAGCCGCTTATATTTAAGGCTTTTTCATATTTTTCGTCAATTTCGATATATTCAATTTCAAAAGGGAGTTCCTGCGCAATACGCCTCAGGCCTTCCACAACATATATAAGGCCTTTTGGCCCTATAAGCTTCAGCGGCTCAGTCCTGCCCGAATTGCCTATGGCAAGGAGCATGCCCGGAAGCCCTGAAATATGGTCGGCATGGAAGTGTGTAAACAATACCGCGTCTACGGCCTTAAATCCCCAGCCAAGGTTTTTGAGGGAAACCTGCGTCCCCTCCCCGCAGTCTATGATAATAAGCCTGCCGTTAAGCCTTGCAATCATAGACGATAGGAACCTTTTAGGCATAGGCGCCATGCCTCCGGTGCCCAGAAGCGAAATATCAAGCATTCAGCCACTCCCTTTCTTAAAGTTATCTGAAATATTATTTTATCATAAACAGCCCCTTTTTTAAACAGTAAGTTAAAAATAGATTTTATTAACAAAAAAATAACTCCGCCAATGATATTCGCGCCTTGTTTTATACTGCCCGGATAATTGAAATATGCGGAACTTCCGCTTTTGTATTTACGTCGTAAAAATAAAAGGAGGAGATCATATGAATAAAAAAATAACGGCGTTTGCCGCCCTACTGATTACTGCCTTGGCGGCAGTAGCCGTAAACGACAGCCGTCCGTCGCTGAAATGGGCAAAAAGCCTTGAAGAAACTGAAATTTCAAAAATCGAAATGACCGTAATGCCTTCGTCGGAAAACGAAAGATACAAGCTGTTTGACAAAAGCGAATACAAAGAAATCGTAGCGCTGATTAACTCGTCAAACGGAAAATACGAACCGTCCCCGGAACCAATAGCCGGCGGCGGGACAATACTTTATATAACCGCGTCCGACGGAACAATACATACCGTTGTAAACAACGGCAACACTTATCTTTGCATAGACGGCGACTCCTATACTGCGTCTTACAAATATCTTTCTTCATGGGATAAATACGGGCTTAATAAAGGCGATTCTGCAATTCCTTTTCCTCCGCCCGACTATCTTGAATACTAAGCGTGCGCATCGAAAACCGTGCGCATGCCGTTTTAAAATCCGATTTAATATCCGCATCATTCCGTCCGCATGTTTTCAAACGTCAATGCGCCCTAAAATCCCGCCGGGTGCGCATACCGCTCCATAAAATCCTGTAACCGAATATTTCCGCACAAAAAAACCATCCTTAACCAAGGATGGTTTTCAAACTAGGGTAGCAGGATTTGAACCTGCGAATGACGGAATCAGAATCCGTTGCCTTACCGCTTGGCGATACCCCATTATAAGCGCGAAACGAGATTCGAACTCGCGGCCCTCGCCTTGGCAAGGCGATGCTCTACCACTGAGCCATTCGCGCGTATATGCAGTCGAGGGGACTTGAACCCCTACCCAGAAACCCGGACTAGATCCTTAGTCTAGCGCGTATGCCAATTCCGCCACGACTGCTTATTCTATTTAGCTTTAATATATTACCACAAAAATAAAACTACGTCAATATTATTTTGTTATTTTGTTTCTTTTTGTTTAAAAAAATTATCTTTAAAAAACAGGAAAACGCCGCACATAATAATTCCCCCGCCTACAACTGTCGCCGCATCCGGTACTTCTCCGGCAAATACAAACCCGAAAACCGCCGTTATAAAAGGGGTTACAAACATATAATTGCTGACGGACGAGGTATTTTCCGCCTTTGAAAATGCCTTCGCCCATGATATGTACGCCAGTGCGCTTGACAAAACGCCCAGTACGAGTATATTTACAAACTGATCCAAAGAAGCTGACGCCGCTTCCCTGCAAGCGTCCCCGGCAAATATGCATAACATCGCCGTACCGAAAAATATGCTGTACGCCGTAACTCTTAAAGGCTCATACATCTTTGTCATTTTCCTTTGAAGCAGATTATAAACGCTTAAAGAAAACGCCGCCATCAGAAGCCAAATAATTCCTTCGTTAACGGCAAAATCCCCTCCCATAAGCGTTAAAACGATTATACCGAAAAATTCGATACCCGTAGCCGCCCATTGATGAACTTTCAGCTTTTCTTTGTATACAACCCTTGCCATAAGCGCCGTCATAATAGGCGCCGTTGCAATTATAACGCTGCTTGTAGCCGAAGGCACCATTCCCGTTCCTTTATTAAATGTAAGCATATAAATAAAAAAACCTGCCGCGCCCGAAACCGCAAACCAAGGCATATCTTTTATTTCAGGCGGCTTTATCTTTTTAAAAACCACAACAAACACAAGAAACGCCGACGCTGTTATATATCTTAAAAAACCTAAGGGATACGGTGAAAAATGCTGCATTGCAAGCCTTGAAAAAACATATGCCAAAGACCAGAAAACAACCGTTATAAACGCATAAACATGATAACTGTCCCTTAATTTCATAAAAACCCCCCGATATTTGAACATATCCCTTTTATTTTATATTTCAGATTATTACAAAAGTCCGCAATTTATTTCTTTCCGAATACGCCATGCATATCAGTCGAAAAGAGACGTCTGTTCGGCTTCCTTGTATCCTTTTCGCATCATGCCTTCCGGATAATCTTTTGAAACGCCGTATTTCTTCATAGCCGAGTCAATATTTCCGTAAACCATGGCTCTATGTGCGTCCCTGTAGTTTTTATCCACAAAATACTTTACGAATAAATCCATTTTTTCCGGGAATTCTTTTTTCATAAACTCTGTAAAATATCCTTTTGTCTTTCCCCTCAGGTTAAGCATCCCGTAAACAGCATAATCCGCCCCGCATTCCGCCGCCCTTTCAAACACGCCGTTTATATTTTCTTTATTGTCTGTTAAAAACGGTATGGCAGGCATAAAATGTATCCCCGTATGTATTCCCGCCTTAGAAAATTCCTTAATCATTTTAAACCTGTCGGAACTTTTTGCCGCTCCCGGTTCCAGCTTGCTCCGCATGTTTTCGTCCGCGCACGTCACCGTTGCGGCTATGCAGACAAAAGCGGATTTGGAAAGTTCTTCAAAAAGCTCAAAATCCCTGAGTATCAGTTCGGATTTAGTCGAAATTATTACGGGATTTTTATATTTAATCATAATACGCAGTATCTCCGGCATAATTTTATATTCTTTTTCAAACGGCTGATAGCTGTCCGTAACGCCTCCCAAGTTTATAATTTCTTTTTTCCATGACGTTCTTTGCAGCTGTTCCTCAAGTTTTTCGGCAACATTGGATTTTACATATATATTTTCAAAATACGACCCTCTTTTATCTATATAATCATGGGAATACAGCGCATAGCAATATTTGCATCCGTGGCCGCATCCTCTGTAAGCGTTTAAATCCCAGTTAAACGGGAAGGCCCCTTTAACCCGAACAGCCGCCGCCGAGCAGTTTATTTCTTTTAATGACGCCAAAAGCCTCCTCCTAATCGTCAAGCTTTTTTACGGCCATATAATCGGTTATTATTTCCCCGTCCATTTCAACTTCCAGCTTTCTAGCCGTAATTTCAAATCCCATCTTATTATAAAAATTTTTTGCCGCATCATTTTTGTCGGCTACCCACAAATATGCGCCGTTTCCGCCGGATTCACGGATCTTTGAAAACGCGTATTCCATAAGGGCCGATCCTATACCGTTTCTGAAATAATCAGGATGTACATAGAGCGACTGTATTTCATAATTTCCGGATGTTCCCGTTTCCTGTCCGGAGCACGGCTTCCCAAAAGCAATACAGCCTACTATGCATCCGTTTTCAACGGCTACGTTATATTTAAGCCAACCGTTTTCCATATCGTCCTCAAACTTGATTGTCCAAGCGTCATCTCTAAGCCTGTCCAGATATCCCTGAGGAACAATTCCCACATATGCTTTTTTCCAGCTTAAAGCGTAAAGCCGGCTTATATTGAATATATCATCCTTAACAGCTGCCCTTATAACCATTATTTTCACCTCTTTAAACAATATTTCATGGATTATACCACCATAAATTTAAAATGTCCACATATTTTCCATATAACTTCATCTTAATCTGTGTCGCCGCATAAAAATTTATAAATTAAAAATGCCCCTGTCCGAAACACGCCCGGAACAGGGACACTCCTTATGCAGATTAACATACTAAATACGCTGACGAAACATCCGCCGTATTTTAAAACCCGATTTATGCCCCCTACAAATATACGTCATACATAATCCTTATTTAAATGCATATGCCCTGAAAAATTCATCCTTATCCGGCCGCATAAATATCCGGAATTAAAGCATATGCTTTGGGGCTGACATAAATATGTGAGGCCAAACAAATCAGTTTACATAATTCTTTATAAAACAGGCTCTTTTTCTTATTTATCTGCACATACATATTTAACATAATTATAAAGCATCTCCGCAACGTCAGCTCTTGAAGCCGGAACCTGAAGCGACTGTCCGTTATATACATTATGTGTCATTACGCCGTTTTTAACGGCCCAATCAACGCTTGCCGCCGCCCAAGGCGACACGTCCACATATCCTTCCATGCCGCTGTATGCGCCAAATACATTTTCCATACCCATGCTTTGGCCGTACATGTAAAGTATTACGGCAAGCTGTTCTTTTGTTACGTGATCGTCAGGCATAAATCTTCCGTCGCCTACGCCGCTTAATATGCCTTTGCCGTATGCCCATGCAACGGCGTCTGAATAATAGCCGTTTTCAGAAACGTCGGTAAATACATTATTTCCTGCCTGCGGCCTTCCTGCAAGGCGGTAAAGCACTTCCGCCGCCATTCCTCTTGTCATATTGCCCTCAGGCGAAAACTCGGTTTCATTCGTTCCAAAAAACAACTCATGGCTAACGGCAAATGCAACAGCATCATAATACCAATCGTCTTCCGAAACGTCGCCGAATGTTTTTCCGTTGTCCTTTACTTCAAATTCGGCGTCTGAACTGAGCATTACAACCATACCGTCAGGCGACATATATGAATATTTTATATATTCAACAGTTCCGTCGTCTTTTACAAAATACGGTATCGTTTCCTGCCCGCCCTGTATGCCTCTTATTTTAACTTTCTGAAGCTCTCCTTCGTTTTCCAGCCATACTTTAACGTATGTCTTGCCGTCGCCTTCATGGGTAACTTTAATCCTCTGGCCCTGCGTATTTTCCTCTGTGCTTACAGATGTGCCGTCTGCAAACACCGTTTCTTCTATACGCCCGCCGTCAGGATATTCAACGGTTGTGCTTTTTGTACCGTCTTTTTCTTTAATAACCGTCGTCACTGTGCCGTCAGGTTTTTTGGTAACCTCTGTTATAGTGCCGTCTTTTTCGGTTGTTGTAGTTTTTTCGCTTCCGTCCTCATAAACTATCGTTTCTTTATCCGAACCGTTTGAAGAAGACGACCCGCCGCCTGAAGATGAACCGCTGTCCGAACTGCTTGATTTCCGTTTTATATTGACAACGCTTGAAGCGCTTAACCCGCTGTCAGCAGAAGTTGCGGTTACTGTGACCGTACCTACGCTTTTTCCTTCAATGTACACGGAACTGCTGTCGCCGTCTAAAGGAACAATCTCGGCCGCATCGCCGCTTATGCTCCATACAACTTCTTTGTTGGTTGCATTTTCCGGCGTTATAGCAGCTTTAATCATTTTCTTAGAGCCTATCCTAACAACAAAATCCGTCATATTTATTTCTATTTTTTCAACAGGGACATGTCCCGCTTCTTCATCTTTAAATTCGGCCATTATCTCAATGCTGTTTGGCGGCATTATAAATGAAGCCGACACACTTTCCGGATTGTCCAACATTACTCCGGAGCTTTTTGTTTCCCAGCGTACAAAATCCTTGCCCTGCGGCTCCTCAGCCGTTATTGTTACCTTTTCTCCTGCCGACGCCTTAAGCTTATCCGCATGGCCGCCCGTTACCTTTATATCATAACGCTGCGCCTCTTCATCCTTAAACTCCGCCGTTATTTCCACGTTGTTTGCAGGCATTGTGAACGTTGTAACCGCGCTTTCGGGATCGGCTATTGTTACTCCGGCGCTTGTTGTGTTCCAGCGCACAAACTCCTTGCCCTGCGGCTCTTCAGCCGTTATTGTTACCTTTTCTCCTGCCGACGCCTTAACAGTATCCGCATGGCCGCCCGTTACCTTTATATCATAACGCTGCGCCTCTTCATCCTTAAACTCCGCCGTTATTTCCACGTTGTTTGCAGGCATTGTGAACGTTGTAACCGCGCTTTCGGGATCGGCTATTGTTACTCCGGCGCTTGTTGTTACCCAGCGTACAAAATCCTTGCCCTGCGGCTCTTCAGCCGTTATTGTTACCTTTTCTCCTGCCGACGCCTTAACGGTATCCGCATGGCCGCCTTTTACCTTTATGTCATATTCCACAACAGGCGCATCGGACTCAACAGTAAGCCAACCGCTTACCGCATTTACGGAATAGTTTTCATTTAATAACACAGGGATGCCTATCAATATTTCATATTTTCCCGCCGCATCCGTATTCGGAGTTTGGTCATATGTCATTTTTATACTGCCGATATTTTCGGACGGTTTGCCCGATGTAAATTCATAATCCACGCCCTCCTGCGGGTTATCAAGGTTCGGCGCATTATTCCCGGCTTTTATCGTCCTGTCAACGGCTTTAAGATCCACCTGTTTTTTCGTTATTTCAAATTCGCCGTTTGCTTCGGCAAAGGAATCTGCCGTTTCAAGCCTTAGATTAACGCTATACCTTCCCGCATTTACAGGAGCCGTGCTAAGTTCCTTCTGTTCGTCTATATCATAGTAGGTTGCCGTAACGTCATCCTTGCTGTAGCCGGCGCCTATTTCCCATGCATCATAAGGCAAGCCGCTGTACTCCATGTCGTTTATTTTGAAGCCTGCGTCCACCTGCGTTTTTGAAGTCTTTACCACATCTATCATAAGGCTGATATTTTCGTGGTTTTTAAATTCAAAAACAGCATTAATTGTGCCGCGGCCGTCAGTTCCCGAAACATTAAACGTAACCTTATCATTTGTCACAGCTACATTTGATACGACATTACCGTAATTGCTTGCACTGCCTTCTGTAACGTTTACCACTTCATACCCGTCAGGCACTATGCTGTTGTCAAACTCAAGGCTTGCGCCGTTCTCGGCCGCATTAAACGTCAATGTTTTAAACACAGTTCCTGCACTGGGCGCTTTCCTTATAACAACTTCAGGACTTACGGTTACATCATTGAAATTTCCCGCAAAGTTTGTCGTATCATACCAATCGTTTGTTTTTCCCGTAGCTTTGAGGCTTATTATATTTGCTTTTGAATATACGCCTGCATTCGGCGAGCTAAGCTCTGCTCTGCCTTCAAAAGTTATGCCCGAAACGGAAGGGTCATTCCAGTTTATGTCCGTTATTGAGGAATCTTTTTTAGAACCGTTATAAACGAAACTTTCCATTGAAATGCTCGCAATATCCTTAAGCCCAAGCTTTTTTTTGTTCAATATAAATATATCCTGTGCCGTAAATTCAGCCGCCTCAAGCTGACTGCTGCCGCCGAATTTGATTGTAATATCAGCCGCGCCCACAGGCACAAACCGTTTTCTTGTGTCATATAAAAGCACAGCCTTGCCGTTTACAACATCAGCCGTACCCAAAAGCTTATCGCCGTAATAAAATTCAGCCTTATTCTCTGCGGCGGCAAGCATAGCAGGCTGGTTTGCATCCTTCTTAGGCGCTGCCGTAAATGTAAGCCTTACTGTGTCGCCGTATGTATATTCCGCTTTTTCGGCAGTAACGGCATTTTCCGTTTCTGTTTCGCCTTTTGCAATATCAAATTCAAGCGCAAAACTTCCGCTGTATTCGCCTATGCCTTCTACGGTTATATTAGCCTTTGCTCCGTCGGTTGTCACGTTTATGTTGTTATTATATTTTAAAACATAATCCTTGCCTTCTGTAAGCTTTACGCCGTCAACAGTGATGTCAACCTTCGGCTTAACTTCCCTTCCCGTATATTTCTGAGTTGGGACTGCGCCTGCATGTTCAGCCTTGATTTCCTTTGAGGCAGAGCCTTCGTTTTTGTAGATTGTAAATTCTGCCCTGCCAACGGAATTGTTAACGACGCCCGCCACGTTCTCTGACAAAAGCTCGTCCTCAGCAAAGAAAACCACATACTCTCCGGCTTCTATAGTGTCAATAGCGTCATTATAGAATGAAATAAAATATTTTCCTTCCCAGATTTGAGTATTTTTCCAATTGCCAAATTCTTCAACGTTTATCGGTATCAACCAATCTTCTTTTTCAGGCACATTAAGGTCCTCTTTCTTTAATACATGTGTATAAAGTCCTGAATCAGTATGAAAAATATTCCCCTCTTTATCCTTTGATTCCGTCGCAAAAATATATGAAGGCTTTATTTCTTTGTCAAGCGATTCCTTCTTTACAGTATCGAAATCAACGTATTCCGGCCCTGAAAGCACCTCAAAACTATCTAACTCCAAGCCGACTAAATTGCTCTTAGCCGTCCAAATGCCGTCGTTATATTCAAGCTCATAGTCTTTGCCATAGTATGGATCAAGCTCTATTGAGCCGCTTACATTCTTTGAAGAGCTTACTATGTAATCCCTGTCATGGATAAGGCTTCCGCCCGTTGCCGCCGTGCCGCTCCATGTTTTAAATAAAGTCGTTCCGCTGATTTCCCCGTTAACGGTCAGAGTATCGTCTTTATCAAGTATTAATGTGCCGCCGCCTGCAAAGTCGCCTTCTATAACAGCTCCAAGCATATATGCAAGGTTGAGCGTAGTTCCGCTTGAAACCTCAATGTTTCTGATTTTTGGAGTTGATTTTGAAACAGGTTCAAATACGGTTCCGTTTGAAAGGACTATATTTCCGCCGTTAACCTCCGCCTTGTTTACAAAAATATTGTCAAATGTAACCGTTGTATTATCATTTCCTTCAAAATCTTTTATCCTGCATGTATCCTGGTTTCCTTTTATGGTTATATTTACATTTCCGTTATTTTTGCTTGCGAATATTCCTTCCCTTACAGACGCTCTTGAGTCTATTTCTATATCTATATCGCCTTTATACGGCGCCATTTCATACTGCTCTTCATCATGACCTGCATAAATAGCCTTTATATCCGTATCATCATTGGAATTTTTAATTGTGAGGCTTGCGCCGCTGCCTGCAACGGACGTACCCTTGTAGCCTCCCGCATATATGGTGGGCAGCAGTTCCTCCTCTGTGCCGCCGAAACCGCCTAAGGAACCGTCGGCGCCTTTAGTATAGCATTTTACATTATCAAGGGTCAGGCTATGGCCTGCCAGAAAAATCTCCCTGTGGGGAACACTGCCTAAAGCGCCGCTTGAAATAAAGTTCAGTTCTATATCTTTAAATGTTACATTGTCGCCCTCAAGCTGTATAGGCGAACGGAAAAATATGTTGGCGTTGGCACCGCTTTTGCCCTTTATAGTTAAATCACCGCGGAACATTACCGGCATGAGACTCTGATCGTTGCCGTTATCGGCGTCGCCTGAAAGCGTAATCCCTTTTGTTACGACAATTTCGTTAACTCCGGAATCATTAAGCGCCTTTACAAACTGAGCATGAGTTGAAACCTCTACAGAACCGCCTGCCGCCAAATCCTGAAGGAACATAATTTCGGCCTCATCCTCAAGTATAGGAACTTCCTGCAGGCCTTCTGACGCATTAGGGAGTGAATTCATCATGTTATTTTCCGGAGATGTGCTCATATTTACATTGCTTTCACCGGCCCCTTCTATATTCCCGTCAAGTTCTGCGCTTCCTTCTCCAGTTCCTTCTCCTTCTGCATTACCGTCAGGCTCTGCGCTTCCTTCTCCAGTTCCTTCTCCTTCTGCATTACCGTCAGGCTCTGCGTTTCCTTCTCCAGTTCCTTCTCCTTCTATATTCCCGTCAAGTTCTGCGCTTCCTTCTCCAGTTCCTTCTCCTTCCACATTACTGTCAGGCTCTGCGCTTCCTTCTCCAGTTCCTTCTCCTTCTATATTTCCGTCAGGCTCTGCGCTTCCTTCTCCAGTTCCTTCTTCTTCTATATTCCCGTCAGGCTCTGCGCTTCCTTCTCCGGTTCCTTCTCCTTCCACATTCCCGTCAGGCTCTACGCTTTCCTCGCAAGTTCCTTCTCCTTCTATATTTCCGTCAGGCTCTGCGCTTCCTTCTCCAGTTCCTTCTCCTTCTGCATTACCGTCAGGCTCTGCGCTTCCTTCTCCAGTTCCTTCTTCTTCTATATTCCCGTCAGGCTCTACGCTTCCTTCAATCGGTTCTTCATCATCGGATTTTTCCCCGTCAATTTTTGAAAATTCGTTAAATTGTTCCTTTGTAATAAGCCCGTTTTCAAAAAGCTCATAAAGATCTCCGCCGTGCTCGAGGAATATACTTATTTCTTTGTCATTCATTAAAGCATCATCTTCAACATCAGCATATACAAACGGCATACCCGCCTGGCTGACCGCCAAAGAACACACCAACATTGCAATAAGCTTCCTGTGTTTTCCTAGTCCCATATTTACCTCCAAACATTAAAAATCATTACCATAACAATACCTTATATAAACTATGGCATACATGGTTAAGTCAAAAATTACCGGCTTACCGGAGCCATCAAAAACAATTGACAAAGTTTCGACTATTCCTGTATATCCGTTCTTTGCTTTTAAAAGGCAAATTTCTGTCAAATCTACACACGAACCGTATGAAAATTACAACTCGAAATGTTTTCCGAAAGAAAATTTGAAAATTTGATATTGATCATTAAAAATGTACGCACCTACTACAACATGTCCAAAATAAAAATACCATTTTAATTTGTAATTTTTATTAACATATAATAATATATAATAAAAAATTGCAAATCAAACGAAATAAAATTCACTATTTAAAAAAATATGTATTTATCACAAAAATCAATTACAGTCCTCATATATTATATCGTCACAGTTATATAATTTATTAACTAAAAACACAAAATCTTCCACTTAATAAAACATTATTCATATTACGCTGAATGGATTTCGGTTTAATTGGCTCCTAACTTCAGTTTACAAGAGCACACAGTTTTAACAGGCGTTAAAACTCTCCGACCTCACAAATGAAAAAATTTTTTCACTTCAAGGCGCAACGTATCCCACAGCAAGCATATACAACACGGAAACGCGGAAAACTTTTATATATTTATTTTTTCATAAAAATTAAATGCCTTATAAAAGCAGAAACTTAAAAAGCTGTCATGCATAATGCCATGCATAACAGCCTTCAAAACTAGGGTAGCAGGATTTGAACCTGCGAATGACGGAATCAGAATCCGTTGCCTTACCGCTTGGCGATACCCCATCATTATATTAAAATATAATCCTTAAAAATTGCTAAATAAACAAAAATATTATGTTACCGATAATAGTAACAAAACTAAAAATATCTATACAGCGTTTCTTAATATCTATTTATCACATAAAATCCACTGTACAGGATCTTATCAGTTTTCCATTTCTATACAACAATATATCTTCACAATAAATATTCAATGAGCTGGGCTAGCTGGATTCGAACCAGCGAATGCAGGAGTCAAAGTCCTGTGCCTTACCGCTTGGCGATAGCCCATTAAATATTGATAACTTCAGAAGGCTGCCTAAATATTTAATGAAATAATATCAAAACCTTAATTTTAAACAGCATTTTCCATCAGTATTTAAAACAACTAGAAAGTCCCATTTTCCGATATGTGGGACTTTCTCATGTTTGTAAAAAAAGCGCGAAACGAGATTCGAACTCGCGGCCCTCGCCTTGGCAAGGCGATGCTCTACCACTGAGCCATTCGCGCATATATGCAGTCGAGGGGACTTGAACCCCTACCCAGAAACCCGGACTAGATCCTTAGTCTAGCGCGTATGCCAATTCCGCCACGACTGCTTATTAAATTGTAAAATATAAAATTTAAAAAATGAGTCACTCGGGGCTCGAACCCGAGACACCTGGATTAAAAGTCCAGTGCTCTACCAACTGAGCTAGTGACCCATATAAGTTTACTTAATCTAAGGGTGGATAGTGGGATTCGAACCCACGGCCTCCAGAGCCACAATCTGGCGCGCTAACCAACTGCGCCATACCCACCATAAAAGGTTCAAATCTTTTAAACTCGGGGTGACAGGATTTGAACCTGCGACCTCCTGATCCCAAATCAGGCGCGCTAGCCAAGCTACGCTACACCCCGTTTTTGAATCTGGCAACCACCTACTTTCCCAGGCGGCTTCCCACCAAGTATCATCGGCCGTCTATGTCTTAACCATCGTGTTCGGCATGGAAACGGGTGTGCCCCATAGACGCATCATCACCAGATA